>JALGYA010000207.1 GCA_029824475.1 Fimbriimonadia bacterium
GGTTTTTGGCAACATTACGACGAAACAGATCAAGGAACTCATGGCCGACGGCGGCGATGGCCCGCGTGAAACCCGCTGGCGCCTCGTCGACCTTGAGAGAATCAGCAGCAGCAAGTTCGCTGGCATTCTGAATGAGAGCGACGGCCAGGCTTGGTGGTGGTTCACGGACAAATCTTGGGAAGAGACGAAGAGACTCCAGGGCCAGTTCGCATCCAGGATCTTCGACATCGAGCGGCATGTCAAGGGCAAGAAAGCCCGCTTTGACATTCTCGTTCTCAACAACGCCAATGCGCTTGAATGGCGCATGGGCCAGTGGCTCCGAGGCAACTCGGACGGCACACGCGGCTTCAAGCTGAAAGAGGTCAACGGATCGACCAAGGGCTCCATTCTCCCGGACTTCCGCACCTATGCCGCGAGCACCAACAAGGTGCTGCAGCACTACTACTGGTCGTCAAGGATGTTCAGCGTCCAGGACCCCCTGACAGTGATTCCTATCTATACGAATCACACTTCGGACACCCATAACCAGAACCAGATCGCACAGTGGCAAACATTCCAGCAGGTCACTCAGTGGATGATGTGGAATTCCGGCAACACCTCATCGAACACGATCCAGGACTGGTCCGGCAATGGAAACGGCGTTCTTGGCCGCCAGAACATCAATGAGTTCGGCTGGAACACCCTGGGCTTGAACGACGACTTCCGCTTCTATCACAAGTACGCGGCAGGAGCTGCCAACAACGATCCTTACAACAGGATCACAGCGAACCAGCTCTGCAAGCTGTATGAAGCTTACGCGAACAGCGTCGCCCTCACCGGGCAGCAGAAGAAGTGGATGCACGACAACATGCTCACGGCATTCTGAGCGTGATGAAGCAGGAGGGCAACGCCATTGGATTGAACAACGACGAAGTCGATGATGTCTTTGCCGGCGTCCTCATGGTCTGGAAAGGTGGGAATGTCACGGGCTACAACTCATCGGGCGGCTGGGTACGACTGCCATACAAGACGCTCAACGGTGTTGAGTTCCGTGAGTTCGCTGTCTCAGCGTTCATCCATGACTGGTCAAACGCAGCCGACCCAAGCGTGAGCGGAACGATCCTCCCAGAGATTCTCAGAGACGAGATCGCGGAGATGATGGTGACTTGGCTCTGACGACTCCTGCTTCGTCATGACAAACGAGCGGGTCCGGCCATCAGGTCGGGCCCGTTGTTTTTGCCTACTGCTCAAGCGACTCAGCTGTCACGAAATTGTGAATCCAGTAAGCTCAAGGCCTATGTTGAGCGAGCGGCGAAACTTCGAGGTCAGCTCATGAACCGGGGCCAGGATCCCAAGAGGATCAGCCGGTCTCAGCATGTGCTTAGCTTGGTGCTCGCGGTCATCGGCATCAACTTGCTGATTACCGGATCGGTTTTGGTGGGCACTCTCGCAATTCTGATTCCGCTGGTTTTTATTGCCCAGATCGAGCTGAATCGACGCAGACACTTTCAAAGCCTGTACGCTCAAGGCGCTAATCTGATGCGGGCCCTTCAGGCGGAGGGCTTCGATCTCAGTGACTCAATGATCGTCAATAGAGGAGATGGCGTGGTCTTCGTAGATTTGGAAGCGTCCATGTTTGGATGCCGATACCTTAACGGATCACTAGAGTCTTTTGAGAGCAGCGAGATTCTGGCCGTCGAAGTGCTTAGCGCAAAAGACCTGATAGCACGGTCGAAGGAATACGACCATCCGGTCATGGTTGAGGGCATCCAGTTGGGCCGCAGCAGCGATCTTGCACGTATGTACCAGGATGATGAGGGGTCGTTCTTGGCGGTGACGGTCGCCGGTCCTCCCGAGTCGATTCGCTGTTATCGCTTGATGTACCACGACGCTGGACCCCACTGGCTGAGGTTGATGGAAAACCTGTGTCGATCATCAGTGACTGCAGAGAGCGCTGCCCAGCAGCCCATGCTAGACTGAATTGTGATGGAGATCACCTGCCGGCCATTTCGACCGCTGGACCAGCAAGAAGTCGGCTCTGTCTGCCACCTCCTTCAGGATGTCTTGCCGGGTGAAGCCATATCCGACGAGGCATTCGCTGCAAGAGTGCTGAACGACCCTAACGCTGACGCTCAAGGATCCTGGATTGCCTGCGCAGGAAGCCGAGTGGTCGGCTTTGTCCACTCAATCCATCGGAAGGTGCCGGTTGACGGATTGGAGATTCTGGATGCAGACACGGGCTATGTCAGCCTGCTTGCCGTCTCCCCCGAGCACGAAGGCCGGGGTATCGGCAGCGCTCTCCTTAGCCAAGTAGAGGAATGGCTCAAATCGACGGGAGTGGATCGGATCATTGTCGGCCCCTACTCCCCCAACTACTTCGCTCCAGGCGTCTCCGTTGAATACTCGCGCGGGCACAAATTCTTCGAGAGCCACGGTTATCTTGCCGCAGGGCGACCAATCTCAATGAAGGCGCAGCTGATGGCTTTTGCGCCGCCCGCTTGGTTGGATGAAGTTGATCTTGACGCCAATGGAATCACCGTGAGCCAGTGGACGCCCCCCGCAACGGCGGCGCTGCTCGAGTTCGCCGCAGAGAGGTTCGCGCCAGACTGGGCCAGGTTCGTCCGCGAGGCCGTCGAAGATATTGTCCGCGGAGCTGATCCACGCCGCCTCATGGCGGCCTTTGATCAACGGACGGGTCAAGTCGTCGGCTTCTCCCACTATTCCGGAGAAAGATTCGGCCCAATCGGCGTCGATCCTGACTATCGAGGACGAGCGATCGGTCAGGTGCTCTGCCGAGAAACGATGCTCGCGCAGAAGGCCGTTGGGCATGAAGTGTCTTGGTTCCTCTGGTCAAACCTAGAGACCGCAGACCGGCTGTACAATGGCTTCGGATTCAAGCTGTGGCGAGAGTTCGTGACGTTTCGGAAGGACATATAAGAGATGCAGGTTGACGTACTAACCGTCGGGGCTCACATGGGTGACGAGGTTGCCTGGGGCATGGCTTTAGCAGCTCACAAAAGGCAGGGAGCGTCGATCGGAATGCTCCACTTGACTCCCGGTGAGAAGGGGCATCCCAGCATGGATCCAGATGAATACGCCGAGCAGAAGCGCGAAGAAGCCCGTGCCTGTGCCGATGTTCTGGGCGCAGAGCTTTGGATCCATGACTACAAAGATGGAGAGCTCGTCTGTGATGATGCGGTCAAGCTCGATTTGGCGAAATCACTTCGCGAATCTAAGCCCAAAACGGTCAGTACCCATTGGCGCGGAAGCATCCACAAAGACCATCAAAATACGGCGGACCTGTTTCCAGATGCCGGGTTCTACTCCGCGATCAGATCCTTCGACTTGGGCGCCGATCCACACTGGGTCCCCTCCGTATATTACGGCGAGAACTGGGAGGACCTCCAAGGATACGAGCCGGAAATCTGGCTCGAAATCACTGACGAGGATATCGAAGTCTGGGAGGAGGCCATGCGATGTTACGCGCTGTTCCGGGGCGAATGGAAGACCTTCGAATACCTCGAATACTACAAGGCGCTCGCTAGGTCGAGAGGCTGCGAATTCGGCTCGAAATATGCCGTGAGCTTCGCTCTGCCGCCGGGTGCCCGGCGGCAGCGGCTCAAATCACTGCTGTGACCACAGTCGCGGAAATCCTTCGGCACTTGACTGCCTGTTGGGCAGATCTGTGTAGACTGAGCATAAGGCTATGTTTATCCCCCTCTGTGTTCTGTCTATTCTGAACGCGACTCCAGACGTCCAAGACAAGCCGCAGACGCCTCCCCCGTTCTACTCCAAGACCCTTGACGCCGAAGCGACAGCCTGGGTGGAGAAGACACTCAACGACTTGACTGTCGAGGAGTTGGTTTCCCAGCTTGCGATGGACTGGACCAGCGGGGCTTACGAGCCCATCAAGGGTGATGTCTTTCAGGAACAAATCGGCTTCGCTGAGAACGGGATGGGAGGACTGTGGATTATGTTCGGACACCCCCATTCCACAGCGGTCAGGATCAATGAACTTCAGAAGCACGCTAGGGTGCCGCTGCTGGTGTTCGGTCTTGCAAGATTAGGTGTGCAGTCGCAGAACGGAGGCACAGACTTTCCGTCAGCAATGGCCTACAGCGCCATCGGAGATGAAGAGACCATACGAGAGGCCGCTAAGCACTTAGGGCTCGAGTCGAGGGCGATGGGCGGACACATTCTCGGCGACGATGGCAATGGCAACCTGCTGACAGATCTGAAAAACGTCTTGGGCAATCGAACCCTCAGCGATGACCCCCAGGTCGCTTCGATTCTCACGGCAGCCTGTCTTGTGGGTGCTAATGAAGGAGGGGCGATCGAAGCACTCGGATTTTGGCCCGGTGTTGGAAGCATCGCTTCGGATCCCCATATCGCCCTGCCCGTCCTCCACGAAACCAAGGAAGAGTTCGAGACGGAGGATTATTTGCCATTCAGAGCGGCGATCGCGGCGGGGGTGGACTGCATCATGACCAGCCACATTGCAGCGCCAAGCCTCAGCGGATCTGAGACCCTGCCAACTACGCTGTCACCCAAGATAGTGAACATCCTGCGGGAGGATTTGAACTACGACGGTGTGCTTATGACAGATGCGATGGCCATGGGCGGCATCACTAACAACTATGATTTCGTCGAAGCATCGGTGATGGCGTTTCAGGCTGGGCACGATATCATTCTGGGCCCGAACGTTCCCGGCTTCAAAAAGCTGATGCTTGAGAAGATCGAGGGCGGAGAGATCTCTATGGAGAAGGTGCGCATCTCCGTTCGCCGCATCCTGAGATTGAAGGCGAAGCTCGGTCTCCACAAAAACAGATTCGTGGATATGAATGAGATCCACAGTGTTGTCGGGAAGAAGGAGCATCAGGATGCCGCCGATTCTGCGGCGGAGCGATCAATCACCCTGCTCCGCGATGAAGAGAGCCTGGTTCCGCTGCCAGCGGGGAAGAATGTGCTGAGCATCACCTATGAAAGAGTGGATAACAAGGAAGCTGGCGGGGCCTTCAACGGAACACTGCGTGGCAGCGTGGCGAGCCTGGAGCCCGCGAGAGTCTCTCCTCAGAGTGACACTGCGGCCTTCGACGACCTGTTTGAGAAGGCGAAGAACGTCGACCAAGTCGTGCTGTCGGTCTATATTCGCCCGCAGCTCTACGCAGCTGAATTCGCCGCCGTTTCTGAAGAGCTGCTGACATTCGTGAAGCAGCTGCGAGAGGCCGACATCGATGTTGTCGTCATCTCATTCGGGAAGCTGGCGATCTTGGACAGCCTCCCTGGCACGGAGACGCTCCTCATGGCTTGGAGCCCTCAAAAAGTTATGCAGCGCGCGGCCGCCAAAGCACTGCTCGGGCAGACGGCCATCGGCGGCAAACTGCCGATAAACCTCAAGCCGCATCATGAGCGCGGGGAAGGACTGACACGAGCAGCCCTTCAGCCGATAGGCCGAACGTAGATATCCTTGTACTCAACATCCATGTTCTGAGCCCCATGGAGCTGCAGAGCCAGCCGGCCTTCGGTGCGCCCTTGAGGATCGTTCAGCACAGTAATCCGTGTCCCATTGACTCGAATAATGTACTGGGTCCCGATGGCAGTCACCTGAAGGTCTGTCCATTCGCCCGGCTTGTATCCCGACTGGTCATGCAGCGAGAAATCCGGCTTATGCACCCAGCCTCGCCCACCTGTCTCATAGATCCCGCCAGTCTCGAAAGACGTGTCAACTTCAACCTGGAAGCCGTGCACCAGCACTTCATTGTCAACTCGCTCGGTCCGGAAGTAGAACCCGCTGTCGCCCTCCGTAATCCTAAACTTGCAGCGAGCCGTGAAGTCCTTCACTGGATCCTTCCAAAGCAGCAGCCCTTGCGGCTGATCAGGAGTGCTGCGGCCTTTGATGACGCCATTCTCGACCGTCCACTTGCCGCCGCCAAGTGCGGTCCATCCGGTCAGATCCCTGCCGTTGAAGAGCCGGACCTCCTGAGAATCCACGGGAGATGAGACCAGCAGGGCACCAAAGGCGAGCGCAGCGAATGACATGCCTGAATTCTAACTCATCAAAACAGAAAAGCCCCCTGCGATTGCTCACAGGGGGCTTT
>JALGYA010000021.1 GCA_029824475.1 Fimbriimonadia bacterium
ATGATGCCGTCCTCGATGTATCGGGGGATCTCCTGCGGGCGAAGCAGGATCGGCTCCAGCTCCGGGTCATCGACCACAGGCTGATAGGACCGCGACGAGGTTCGGAAGTTCCAGCCTGCTTTGCCGAAGAGGCTAAACGTGGCCTCCTGGAGCGAGCCTTTCGGTATCCCGAGCTTCAGCTTCATGCCTCGGACGGTACCCGTAAGGGCCCTGTGTCTAGGGCTCTCGGGATTGAGGTTCGGACGTTCTGCCAAAATACGGGGCATGGTGACTGTGCGCGTCTTTGTGACCCTTAAGCCCTCGCTCCTCGACTCTGCTGGGCGAACCGTTGCAGACAGACTGCAGGCTTTGGGATACAGCGAAGTTCATGGAACGCGCATCGGCAAGGTGATCGAGCTGGAAGTCGATTTAGCCGACGAGGGACGCATCGATGAGATGTGCCGCAAGCTGCTCTCCAACCCCGTGATCGAAGACTATCGATTTGAGGTTGTGGAATGAAGGCCGCTGTCATCCAGTTCCCCGGATCCAACTGCGACCAGGATGCACTCTGGTCGATGCGCAACGATGTTGGCATCGGCGCGGAATACGTCTGGCACGAAGAGACTTCGCTGGATGGCTTTGGCGCGGTTTTTGTGCCGGGCGGATTCAGCTATGGCGACTATCTGCGCTGCGGTTCGATGGCATCAGAGAGCCCGATCATGCAGGCTGTCAAGGGATTTGCCAACGCTGGCGGGCCTGTGATTGGAGTCTGCAACGGGTTCCAGATCCTTTGTGAGGCTGGGCTGCTGCCTGGCGCGCTCCTGCTGAACCAAGAGCAGAAATTTGTGTGCCAGGATGTCCACCTTGAGGCTGTAAATCGAACTTCTATGTGGACTGAAGGGGTTGACCGTGTGATTCGGATTCCTGTGGCTCATGGCGAGGGCCGTTACATCTGCGATGCGGATGCTCTGGCGGAGCTTGAGGGGAACGATCAGGTCGCTTTTCGATACGTCGGCGGGAATAACCCTAACGGGTCTGTGGACGACATCGCAGGTGTGGTGAATCTGTCCGGAAACGTGCTCGAGGCACTTTCAGTCGTCCATTCTTCTTGAGGATGCGGGCTAAGCAGCCTATAATCCCTCTAGAAGCAGGCATGAATTCAGGCTTGAAGGTGTTTTTGACCGCTGTGATTGCAGCGGCGGCGATCGTTTCTGGTGCTCAGGCAAAGAGCGGCAAGGCGATCGGAATGCTCGGTCAAGCCACTCGCAAAGCGAAGATCTACGCTTCGCCTTCTTCTTCATCCCGTGTCTACTCGACGGCCTCTGAATTTCAGTACTTGGTTGTCAACAAGTCGGACAGCTCGCAGTGGCTGGAGGTTGTTCTAGTAAACGGTGCTGTCGGCTACGTGAACAGCTCTGCTGTTGCTCAGCTGCCTTTCACGGTGTCCGGTGCGACGGACGGTTCTGGTGGCCAGACTGTGAGCGGCACGGGCTCGAACACCGTCGACAAGATGCTGAACTACTCGCTTGGGTTTATCGGCACGCCCTACAAGTGGGGCGGAAACAGCCTGACCAGCGGTGTCGACTGCTCTGGATTTGTGAAAGGCCTATTCACTCAGGTCGGCGTTAATTTGCCGCGGACAGCTTCAGAGCAGGCGAAGGTTGGCGAGGCTGTGACACGGCTTGAAAACCTGCAGCCTGGCGACCGGCTCTACTTCTACGAGAAGCGGCGCGACAAGATCGGCCATACCGGCATCTACATCGGCCAGGCGAAGTTCATTCACTCCAGCTCCGGCCGCAAGGGTGTGGCGATCGACGATTTGCGAGAGCAGAAGTGGCGAAAGATCCTCGTTGGCGTGCGTCGGTCAAAGTTTCCTGCAGTAACTTCCCTGCTGTCATCGTCCTGATGATTGGTGGAGCTCACACTTAGCCTTCTTCCGTCTCGATTTTCCGTCTGCAGAGCGCACCCTGGTGGGCCGTGGCCGATGAAATCGGGCGATTTTCTCTCCGTCTCCTGGAATGCTCACGAGATGACCGTGGTCTGTCAGGAAGGCCTGGAGCCTCACGACTGCATCGGTGTGAAGTCTGATTGGGCGGCGTTCAAGGTGGAAGGAGTGCTCGATTTTGAACTTGTTGGGGTCCTTTCTGACCTCTCGGCAGCCTTGGCTGATGCTGGGGTGAGCGTGTTTGTTATCTCAACCTGGTCCACTGATGTGCTGCTCGTTCCCGGCGCGAAACTGAGGGAGGCATCGGATGCTATTGAGTTCGCCGGGCACAAGCTTATCGGGTGATAATTAGCCACTTAGTGGTGAATTATCCGCCAGATATGGGATAATTGGTGCATGATCGTTCGGTCGGCGGAAGCGGGTGTCAAGGATGCGCTGGCGGATACGCCAGTGGTGGCGATTCAGGGACCAAGGCAGTCGGGGAAGACGACTCTGGCGCGCTCGGTAGCACCTGAACTTCCCTACGTGACGCTGGATGATTCGCTGGCTCTAGACTCTGCGATTCGAAGCCCGAAGAGCTTTCTTGCGGCCTACCCTGACGGAGTGGTGCTGGATGAGATCCAGCGGGCTCCGGGCCTGTTCCGGTCGATCAAGGCTGAGGTGGACAAGGACCGGCGGCCTGGGCGGTTCCTGCTGACGGGATCATCGAACATCCTGCTGCATCCGAAACTCTCTGAGTCGCTAGCTGGTCGGATGGAGACGGTGACCTTGTGGCCGCTGAGCGAGGCGGAGTTGGCAGGCTCTCCTAGCGCTGCGTTTTGGGCGTTCGAGGACGGAGCCCCGCCTGCTGGGCCTGCTTTTGACTTTGCCCGTTTAGGTGTTGGGGGGTTCCCCGAGCCTGTTGGGCGCGCATCCGAGGCACGGCGGCGTGCCTGGTTTGGTTCTTACGTCAAGGCGCTTGTTGAGCGCGATGTGCGGGACCTCGCGGATATTGAAGGGCTTGCCGCTATCCCACGGATTCTGCGCTTACTGGCCCGGCAGGCGGGGGAGACGCTGAACATGTCTTCGCTTTCACGGGAATCGGGAATTCCAGGCACGACTCTCAAGCGGTACCTGGCTCTCTTGGATGCGGTCTTCCTGACCGCGCCTCTGCCTGCCTGGCAGAGCGGATTGACGCACCGAGTGATCAAGGCCTCCAAGGTTGTGTTCTCGGATTCAGGAGTCCTGATGAATCTCCTTGGTGTGAAAGCGGATCGGCTGGACGCGGCGGACCCGAGCTTGAAGGGGCTTGTCGTTAATCACCTGGCGATGGAGCTGAGAAAGCTGGCCCTGTCTTCTCAAACGGGAGCAGCTGTCTCGCACTTTCGGTCGATCCGGAGCTATGAAGTACCGCTGATTCTAGAGCATCCGGACGGGCGGATATCGGCGCTCGACGTGGCGATGTCGAGAGAGCCAGAGCCGGGTCAATTCAAGGCCCTGGAGTTCCTTTCGGAAGTCGCTGGGGACAGGATGCACCGTGGCACCCTGCTGCATCTGGGCGAGAGCGTCCAGCCCGTGAGCGACAAGCTCTGGGCTGCACCTGTCAGTTCGCTGTGGAGCGGCTAGCGCACCGTATTAAGCAGCTTTTCGGCCCCATTCCTGACCGGATCATCGACCGGAATGCCAACTTCCTGCTCAAGATCTGCGATCGCCTTCGCTGCCTCTTCCGCGTTGAGATGAGCAGTGTTGAGGGCTACGGCTGCCGTGACGGGACGTATGAAAGTTCCTCCACCGGCAGCCAAATCCTCGCACAGCTTCATCAGATCGCGAAGGGGTGGGACTTCCACTGCCTGCATTCGCATCAGCCGGTCCATACCAGCGCGATGGCACATGATCAGGTGGGTTGCCTGCGCGCCACGGAAGAGAGGAAGCGGCGAGTTGCTGTCTGGGTGACAGAGTGATCCCTGCCCCTCAACGAAGATCAGATCTGAATCTGCACACTCGACCACAGCATCTTCAATGAACCCTGCGGCAAAGTCGAGCCTTACAGCGTCGAGAGGGACTCCGCGACCCATGATTGTTATGCCGATCTGGCCGGTGGCGACAAACGAAGCCTTGATGCCTTGGGCACGGGCCTCTTTGTGCAGCTCAAGCCCGACCGTCATCTTTCCGACGCTCATGTCAGTGCCCACGAGCAGCACACGCTTGGCCGGCATCTTGGAGGCACGAAGAGTGACTGCTGGCTTGCCCTCTGGCTCCTGCCTGATGTCCCAGATCCACTGACCGTTCTGCAGGTCTGGATATTTGGGGCCGAGGTGATCATGGAGGCCATTGACTATGCTCATCCCTTTTGCGATCGCTTTGTCGATCCAGGGATACCAGTCATCTGGGATCTGGCCACCGGGAGGGGCGATTCCGAGGACAAATACATCAGCTCCGAGCGCTGCGGCCTCGTCTACGGTCGCCACAATCTTTGCGGGATGGTCGATTCCGATCGCGGCGGGGATACTTCCGCCAGCATGGCCAGGCTCGATCACACAGACAATCTCATGCGGCGAGTAGCGCAGGAGCCCAGCGCCCATCTTGCCGATCTGGTCATCCAGCGCTCCCAGCATAAATACCGCGAGCTTGCTTCCGTCAGAAATCATCACTCCACCACCGCTGCGCCATGCCCCGGCTTGTCAGTTGGGATCACGACACCTGCTACCATCTTAAGGCCTTCTGCTGGATCTGGATTCAAATTGAAGTGAGAATCTAGGTCGATATGGTCAAAAAGACACCCGATTGCAGCTCCAGCGGCGATTGAAACCGATGATTCACCCATGCAGCCGATCATCGTTTTAAGCCCGTGAGCTCTGGCTGTGGCCACGACGCGGACGGCTTCCGTGATGCCGCCGGTCTTCATGAGTTTGAGGTTGACGCCGTCGCAGCAATGTGCAAACTTAGGGACATCTGAGCTGAGGCGAATCGACTCGTCAAGGTAGATCGGCAGCAGTCGGTTCTTGAACAGGCTCGGGAGTTCGCCCTCGTTGCCCTTAGCGAGGGGTTGTTCGATGTACTCGCAGTCTCGCTCCGCGAGCCACTTCATCATCTTCTTGGCATCGCGCAACGACCAGCCTCCGTTCGCATCGATTCTCAGACGGACATTGAACGGCTTCGCAGCTTCCCTGGCGGCTTCGTAAGAAGCCTTGTCGGCCTCGAAGCCATCTGGGCTGCCGAGCTTGATCTTGAGGGCTTTGCCTTTCCAGAGGTGGAGCATTTCCGGCACCCGCTCCTTGATCACCTCGATCGGACTAATGCCAATGGTGACGCTCGTAATGACCGAGGGCTTTTCAAGTCCGAGCATCTTGTAGAGCGGGAGGTTTGCCTTTTTGGCAAGCAGATCCCAGAGGGCGATATCCAAGCCTGCAAGAGCCGGCTCTTCTATTCCCATGTGGTGAGCGCGCTGCCAGATGAGGTGCGGGCCGAGACCATCGAGACCCGTCTTGATCAGGGCCTCCAGCTGCTTTTGTGCGCGAGCAGCTAGGGCGTCGTCGTCGCCTGTGCCTGGTGCACATTCCCCAACCCCAACGTGGCCTTCATCTTCAACGTAGACGAAAAGGTTTGACGAGCCGGTCGATGTGCCCCTGCTGATTTGAAGCGGGTAGAGCTTCGTCAGCCGGATCGTCCGGAAAGTGATCTGCATATAGCAGTCAGAATACCGAAGGCACTAGTCCAACATGGCTGCCAGCAGGTCGGCGCATGTCACCTGGACGATTTTCCGCTTCACCTTGAGGGAGGGTGTCAGCTCTCCGGAGTCGACCGTGAACTCGCGATCTACTAAGGCGTGCTTCTTGACTTTTTGGTAGTCGGCGAGCTTCTCATTCGCGGCGGCGACTTCTTCCTTGATCAGCTTCTTAACGTCTTCTCTGGCAACGATTTCCGACTTGTCAGAGCAGTCGATGCCATTGCTCTTGAGCCAGGCTTCGACGGCATCGAATTGAGGAACGATCAGCCCGCAGCAGGATGTGCAGCCGTCCCCAAAAACCACTGCCTCAGCGATGTATGGGCTCTCTTTGATGAGGCCGCCGATCGGCTGGGGAGCGACGTTTTTGCCGTTGGCAAGCACGAGAATGTCCTTCTTTCTGTCGGTGATTCTCAGGTTGCCGGCGTCCATCTCGCCGATGTCACCTGTGGCGAACCAACCTTCGGAGTCGAGCGCTTCGGCAGTCTCTTCCGGGAGGTTGTAATAGCCGGTCATGACACTCGCCCCTCGTAGGAGAATCTCCCCATCGGCAGCGAGCTTGAGCTCCACTCCTTCGATGGGTGAGCCGACTGTTTCTGGCCGGTTGTCATGCGGCCGATTGATGGTTGAGGCTGCGCAGGTCTCCGTGAGGCCATATCCCTGAAGAGCAGTCAAGCCAAAAGCGATGTAGAAATCGGCCACGTGCGGCGGGAGGGCTGCTCCTCCGCTGATAAAGTAGCGCAGCCGACCACCCGTTCGATCCCTGATTTTCGAGCCAACAAGCTTGTCGAGCAGGCTGTGCATCGGAGCTGGTTTACCGGCGGCCTTGTTCAAGCCAGCATTGAGGGCTCCTTGGAAAAGCTTCTGCTTCATGGGGCTCTGCTTTCGGACACCGTCCATGATTCGTGCCTGCATCGACTCCAGGAATCTCGGCACTGCCAGCATTATCGTCGGCCGCACCTTCATCATGTCCGCGCCGATGGAGGCGAGGGAGCCGACGTTGGCCGTGCACGCGCCGACTGAAACGGCGAACACATTTCCGAAGCGCTCGAAGACGTGCGCCATCGGCAGGAAGCTCAGGAACATGTCGTTTTCGCCAATTTTGAGCGTAGCGCGGGCACCCTTGCAGTTTGCGATGAAAGCTGCGTGCTTGAGCATCACGCCTTTGGGGTTGCCCGTTGTGCCGCTGGTGTAGATGATGGTGGCAATGTCGTCGATGCTGGTTTCATCGGTTCGAGCCTGCCAGGCTTCCTTCGTGAGATCTGCAGATTCCGCGCGTGCGAGCAGAGATTGCCCCATGATTTCGACCGGGACTCCGGTTATGCGCTCTGCCAGAGCCTCGCTGCCAGCGATCGCAAATTTCGCCTCACAGTCCTCAACGATGAACTGCGCTTGGTCAGCTGGCAAAGTGGGGTAAATGGGTACGAGAACGAGCCCGAGAGTCAGCCCAGCCCAATCGATGATCGTCCACTCGGGCGATGACTCCGCCATGATGCAGAACTTGTCGCCGCGCTTTGCGCCGAAGCTCTCGAGCGCTCTCGCCATCGCATAGACTTCGTCGTAAAACTCAGCGTAGGAAATGGGGGTGTAGTCGCCTCCGTTCTGGCGTCGCCAATGGACAGGGCACGTGCTGTGCGCTTCAACTGTTCTGGAAAGCAAGTCACCTAGTGATGAGGCCTGCAGGACTTCTTCTGTCGTCACGATCCGTTCTGCCCCTCTACTGGAAGTCCTCTCTCGGTCCAGCCTGTCCAGCCTTCTGCGAGACTCCGCACGTTTTCGAATCCCATCTCCTGCAGAGTACGACATGCGAGCGCACTTCGGTGCCCTCCACCGCAGTAGCAGATCAGTTTTTGGCTGCGGTCTGCCAGCCGATCATCCCGTTTGTAGTGCTCAAGGTCGGCCCTGACCTCCAGGAATCCCCGCGGAAAACTGACTGCGTTGGGAAGGTGCCCTTCAGCGAACTCGTCCGGTCCACGGACATCGACGATCTGCCAGCCTTGAGCAGACATACGATCCACATCCTCAGGCTGGACCTCCACCACGGATTCGAGGGCTTCCGAGACGAAGTCGTGCAGGGTCTTGGGCATTTCTGGAGCCAAGATACCTGCCTTAGATCAGTGATCTCTTCTTCACGGAGAGATACGCTGTGACGAGGGCGGCCGAGAGATCCTGCGGCTCTGCCTCGATCGTCTGGATGCCGTTGGCTACCAGCACTTCAGCAGCAGAGAGACGCTCTTGATCACAGACGAGCGCTGCAGCACGATGATGGAGCGCTCTGTCAGATGAGATCTCCTGCTTCTTGAGTTCACGCAGTCGCGGGTCGCTGACCCTCACAACCATGAGCAGATGCCTTCTGTTGAGGACGCCCAGTGACCTCGCCAGCTCGGTTGCCTCCAGTTCGTTTTCGACGTCGGTAAAGACGACAACCAGTGATCGGCGCTTCCACTTCGCGGCCATGTGGGCAAAGGCGCGGTCATAGTCTGGCTGCACTGGATCGGCGTGGAGATCGTGGATCGCGTCAAGCAGGGCAGCAACCTGGGCGCGGCCTCTTTTGGGGGCGATCCAGCGCTCAACAATGTTGCTAAAGACGAGGAGTCCAATCTGGTCTCCTTCCCGCTCAGCGGCGTTCATAAGCATGAGGCCAGCGTCAAGGCTGCAGTCGAGCTTGGAGACCTGCTGAACTTCGCCAAGCATGTGCCTGCCGACGTCGAAGCAGACGATCAATCCCTGGTTCTTTTCCTGCTCAAAGTTCCTGACGACGAGACGGTTTTTGCGGGCGCTCGCCTTCCAGTCGATCGTGCGGAAGTCGTCGTCGTTGTAGTCTCTTAGCGACTCAAATTCTTGGCCGAGGCCTTTTGCACGGGAGCGGCGGACGCCCATCAGGCTAAGCTGGCCGCGCTGTTTGAGCAGCTCGTATTCGCGCACTGCGAGGACGTTGGGATAGATGTGCGCGGGGGCCTCGGTGTCGAACTTCTTTTGAACCCACGCCAGGCCGAGCGGAGCGAGCCATCTGACATACGTTCCTTTGAACGAGTCGTTTCCTCGCCGCATGGGAGTAATCGTGTAGCTGAAGCTCTTCTTGCCCAGGGCGGGCAGTCTCATCTTGTATTCGTGCTGGGTCAGCACACACCCGTTCGGCGGCTCATCTCGGACTATGACTCGGAGCGGCTGACTGCTCTGATTCTCAACAGTGAGCTTAACAACGTTCGGGACCCTTACGGAAAGGATGTCATCCGCGCTCCTGTCTATCTGGAGGATGTCCCACTTCCGCGCCAAAACCCCGGAGACGATGAGCGTGGTGAAGATGATGATGTTGTAGGGGATGACGAGCTTTTCCAGGCCCGGCACGGCGGCGCCGAGAAAGGCTATTGGTATCCCCAGCGCTACAAGCGCCCAAAAGAACTTGGTCGGAACGATCATCTGCCAGTTGAACTGCCTGATGATACTCTCCGGCTCCGCGTATTGATGCAGGTACGCTCTGGCGGTGCAAGGCTTCCTGCGCGTGCTCACACCTGAAAAGACGGTGGTCTCCTATGAGATCGCCGGTATTTCAAGCCGCGCGGCCGCCTTCATCGTTGACCTCTTAGTCATCTCCTTCATTGTGCAGGGTCTGTCATTGCTGGCCTCATTGGGTGCGATTGCGTTCGGCGATTCACTCACCACCGCTGTCATGGCATTCCTGGGAGTCGTTCTGTTCTTCGCCTATTTCGGAGTGCAGGAAGCGTTCTTCAAGGGCCAGACGATCGGGAAGCGCGCGCTCGGCCTGAGAGTGATCATGGCGAACGGGACGCCGATAACTCCCGGTGCCGCGCTGCTGCGGGTGCTGATGATGCCAGGCGATCTCCTCCCGGCCATCCCGCTTGTGGCGCTCACCTGCATGTTTTTCAACGAGAGATCACAGCGGTTTGCTGATCTCGCGGCGGGCACGGTTGTGATCCGCCAGCCCAAAGTACGAGGGTCGTTCACCCCTTCTCCTCACAGAGCGGGAGTCCATCACTTTGAGCACATGATTCCAGATGTGGAAGGCATCACAAAAGATGAGTATTGGGCTCTGAAGAAACTGTGCGACAGGTTTCCTGATCTCCCGCCCCAGACTCAAATAGACAGCGTCCATGCCATTTGGGATCCCTTTGCAGAACGGCAGGGGATCAAGCAGGATCCAGAGATCCATCCGATCTACATCGCCGAGGCTGTTGTGATGAAATACGGCCGTGTGAACAACCTGATATGAACTGTGTGGAAGACGTGTTGGCAGATGTGAGCAAAACTGAGCTGTGGGAAACCGGCTCTTTTCCCAGCCCATTTTCACCCAGCTTTCCACTGAGAATTCAGGGAGACTACCGGCCTCAATTTGAGCCTGGTTCGATGGTCTTTTCCCCCGTTGCTAACACCTTAACAGTAATAATAATCTTAATACTTAATGCCTGCTCTTTTTAAGAATGGGCGGGGAAAAGGAAGCACATGGCACGAATTGAGAAGCTGAGCTTGACGGCATTTAGGTGCATCGATCAAGCTGATCTCCTGCCTTCGCCTGGCTTCAACATCATCACGGGGCTGAACGCACAAGGCAAGACAACCGTGCTGGAGGGCATCCACGTCGTTTCGACGGGGCGCCTGCTTCGGTCATCTCGAGAGTCTTCGGCGATCCAGGAGGGCAAGGACTCTTCAAGGGTGGCTGCAGAGCTTGCTGAATCAGGAACGCTGGTGGAGATGCGGCTGGTAAGGGGCCAGCGAAAGCGGGCTTATTTGAATACGGCCTCTCTTCCTCGTGCTTCGGATCTCTTGGGTCGGCTTCCCTCGGTAGCTTTCTCGGCTCGTGATTTGGAGATCGTTCGGTCTGATCCTTCTTCCAGAAGGTCGTTTATGGATGCTGAACTGGCGCAGATATCGCCAGCCTATTTGAAGAGCTTGACTCACTACAAACGAGCTCTTGAACAGCGCTCGGCTCTCCTTCGCAGGGCTCGGGAGGGTTTTGTCGATGACAGCGAGTTCGTGATCTGGGAGGGCCCGCTTTGCGAGCATGGTGAAGTGCTGCGGCGGATGAGGCACGAATGGGTGGATGGGCTGATCGAAGCTGCTGCTGAGTCCCACGCTTTTCTTGGTGCTGGTGAGGACCTGGTTTTGGCTTACGAAACGAAATCTGACGATGCCTCGATGGAGGGTTTTGCCTCAACTCGTCGTGAAGATATTGCTCGGGGAAGGACAGGTTGCGGCCCGCATCGGGATGACCTGTCGATCATGGTCGGTGGCTTGGATGCCCGACAATTTGGGTCGCAGGGACAGCAGCGGACAGCGGTTATCGCTTTGAAGCTCTCTGTGTTGAACAGCGCGAAGGAGGCTTTCGGCTTCGCTCCGCTCCTGCTGCTTGATGACGTGTTTTCTGATCTTGATTCCGGTCGTCGAAGCAGGCTTGTTGAGCATGCGGTCACCCAGGGCGGCCAGGTGTTCTTGACCTGCACTGAGCCAGAACAGGCTGGAAGCGACCTACTTGGGGTTTCAAAAGTGTTCCGGGTATCGTCTGGCCAGGTGGAGGCTCTGTGAAACGGCTGTCCGATATTCTCTCCGGCTCGACCGTGAACCCCGACGTGCTGCGTGCAGCGCGGGCCAGAGTTGTGCTCGACAAGTGGGAGGAAGCAGTGGGTGAATTTTTGTCTGACAAGTGCGTGCCGGACACCTACGACCACGGTCTGCTTTGGGTCTCGACGACCGGCGCCGAATGGGGGCAGGAGATTCAGATGCGGCGCGAGGAGATCATGGATCGCCTCAACGACTACGCTGGTGAAAAGCTGTTTACCGGCATACGTGTTTCACAACGCAAATCTCGGAAACCGCGGAGGGGATAAGGCATGCAAGGGGAGGAGCTGAGATGTCGTCCCTTAGTCATCGCTTTTGCTGGGCTTAGCATTGGCCTTTCTGCCGCCATCTCCTGGTGGGTCCTTCTCCTGGTCCCAATTGGGCTCTATCTCCTGCGTGACGGCCAATCTCGCGCGATTATCGGGGTCTCGGCAGCGCTGGGGCTGCTGCTTATGCCTCCATTGCTTGCTTCGCCGGTTATGGAGCGCGGAGTTTTTGAGGGAGAGGCGCGTGTTGTGTCAATTCCACGGACTGGCGGCTTTGGAGTTTCGTGCGAGGTTCGGGCGGATCGAACGTACACGCTGCTCCTGCCTGCTGGGTCTGATGTTAGCCTGGGAGATCGGCTGTTGATATTGGCTGAAGTGGCTCCCCTGAAAGAGCATCATGTGCGCCGGCTGGGTTCTGTCGGCTCCCTCGAAATCACCGCTCCCGTTGAGGTGCTGTCTCAAGGCTCAAGCGTGTGGCGGTGGGGGCTGGGAGTGCGTCGATCATTTGTGAGTTTTGTTCGGAGCCATACGGATGATGAGACCGGTGCGGTGATTTCCGGGCTCTGCTTTGGCCAGACCTCTGGGATGAGTTCTGAGACGATGCTGGCCTTGAAAAGAAGCGGGACGGCTCACATTGTGGCGACCTCAGGGCTGCACGTTCTGCTCGCGATTGCAGGGCTTGCCTGGCTGCTGCTGAAACTGCCGATTTCCCGTCAGGCGCAGCTGGCGATATTGATGTGTGTCCTGGTTGTGTACGCCGGTGCGGCTGGTCTGCGGGCGCCGATTATTCGTGCGATTATCATGGCAGCTGTTCTGTTCGCCGCACCGCTTGTGCGGCGGAGCCCTGACGGATTATCGGCCGCAAGTTTGGCGGGGATTCTGAGCCTTGTGATCTATCCTTCTGCCGTTGCCAACGTCGGATTCTGGCTGAGCTATGCGGCCGTACATGGGCTTATTATGTTCATGCCTAAAGCTGAAAACTTGCAGAAAACCTTTAGGAATGGTGGGGCCCGGTGGATCCTGGCTGTGGGCTCTGCGACGGTGATTGCGTTCCTTGCGACTGCGCCGATTGTCTCTTACTTTTTCGGGGAGCTGCCTCTGTTTAGTCTGGCGTCAAACCTGCTGGTTCTTCCGTTAATACCGGTTGTCATTGGGGTGTCTGTGTCGGCTTGGCTGCTCAGTTTTGCAGCGCCCTCGCTCGGCGGTTTTCTGATCGAAATTGTGTGCGAGCCGCTCGCTCGCCTGGTGCTTCAGACGGTCCATGCAATTGGTGGCTCTTCTCATTCAGTTCTCTTTATTCCTGCCTTTTCAGCCGTCTGGCTGTTGGTGATTTATGGACTTACAGCGATTCTCTGGCGACCCAAAATACGCGAAGCTTAGGGCTCTCGGAATCTTTGGCGTGCTTGCCCTGGGATTCGTCTTGGGGTGGCTGCCGCGGGACGCTGTCACGCGGCTCGATTTCGTTTCCGTGGGGCAGGGAGACTGCACGGTGTTTCGCCATGCGGGCCGGACGATCATGATCGACGCAGGCGGGAAATCCGAGTACGTGGACGCTGGCCGAAGGGTGGTGGTTCCTGCGCTTCGCGAACTTGGTCTCCAGGTGATCGATATGGTCCTCATCACTCATCCGGACCGAGACCACTTTGGAGGGCTGGAGGCGATCGCAGAGCGGTGGAAGATCGGATCAATTGGGATGCCTGTGCACTTCAAGGGGCATGAGCAGGCTGAGGAGATTGTCTCGCTGGCGGAGCATTTTAGGATTCCGGTTGAGTGGATTTCTGCCGACTCTTCCATTGAGTTTGAGGATGCAACTTTGGAGTTTGACTATGCGCCTTGGGGGCCTGATGATTCTGACAATTTCGGTTCTTTGGCCGTGATGATCACTGTGGGCGGAGGGTCTGCGTTGATCGTCGGTGACGCGGATGCTGAGTCCGAGGGGATTCTTCTGACGACAGGTGACTGGGGTGCTCAGGTGCTGCAGGCGTCACACCACGGGAGTCGGAACGGCTCCAGCTATCCGTGGCTGTTGGAGGTCGATCCAGACTACGTGGTTGTCTCGTGTGGTCGGGATAACTCGTACGGCCATCCGGCTGACACGGCCCTTGCGAGGATCAAAGCCACTGGCGCTGACCTGATCAGAACCGACCTCGCCGGGACCGTGAGTTTTGGTCTCGGCGAGGCTGGATTTGAACCGCTGCGCTAGGACTGGAAGATCGCTTTGCGCGCGTTTAGCCTTTGTATTTTGTCCTCTAGGTCAGCTTGATCCTGTCGGGCTTTCGCGACGACCTCAGGCTTGGCCCGTTCCGTGAAGTTCGGGTTGCTGAGGCGCTTTTCTAGGCCGCCCAGCTCCTTCAGGACTTTCTCGATTTCGCTGTCGATCTTCTTCAGTTCCTTTTCAGCGTCCACGAGGCCTTCAACGGGGAGGTGGAAGCTGATTCCAACTGACGCTGTGGACACGAATTGGCCGTCTGGCTTCCCGTGTTTGACCTCTTCGACCCAGCCCTGTGATTTGAAGACCTCCTCGCCGCCGTTGAGGCTGCCTTCGATGAAGGCGACGGGCACTTTCTGTCTGGGAGTGAGGCCGAGCTCGGCTCGGAGAGCCCGGAATGCTCTGACAGCCTCCTGCCAGAGCCGGATCGACTCCTCAGCTTCCACATCAGCGAATCTGGCCGGGATCTCAGGCCAATCAGCGCCCATGAGCGTTTCCGATTTTTCTTCGATTTCAAGGTGGGAATAGACCTCCTCGGTGACGAAGGGCATCATCGGATGCATCAGCTTGAGGAATGCGTCGAGGCAAGTGAGCAGCACGTACTGTGGAGCGGACTGCTGATCTTCGTCGGCGAGCCTGGGCTTGACCATCTCGATATACCAGTCGCAAAGGTCCGTCCAGAAGAACTGGTACAGAGACTGTGCAGCGGCCTGAACATCGATATTATCATAAGCCTGCCTAACGGTATGCTCTGTTGATCTGAGCCTAGAGAGCATCCAACGGTCTTCAACCGTCAAGTTATATGATTCGTCAACCTTATAACCCTCGGTACTTATGAGAATAAAGCGTGAGGCGTTCCAGATCTTATTGGCGAAGTTCCGGGCCTCTTCCGTCTTCCTTTCACCGAACTTGATGTCCTGGTTGGCTCCTGTCTGGCTGAGCAGTGCATATCTGAGTGCATCTGCGCCACGGGTTTCGATGATCTCCATGGGATCGATGCCAGTTCCGAGGCTCTTGCTCATCCTGCGGCCATCCTGCGTGAGGACTGTGGCGTGGATGTAGACCGTGTGGAAGGGAATCTTGCCGATGAAGTCGTGGCTCATCATCATCATCCGAGCGACCCAGAGGTAGATGATGTCCCGAGCTGTGACGAGCACGTCTGTCGGATAGTGATTCTCAAGGAGGTCTTGGTTTTGCGGCCAGCCTAGAGTCACAAAAGGCCAGAGGCCGCTGCTGAACCAGGTGTCGAGCACGTCGATCTCCTGTCGGACGATCTTTCTGCCGGCCTTTGCTTCCGCATCGGCCTCGCTCAGGGCTGCGAACGGCTCTCCATCCTCGGTGTAATAGATGGGAATGCGGTGGCCCCACCACAGCTGCCGGCTGATACACCAGTCTCGAATGTTCTCCATCCAGTCGAGCGTAATTCCTGTAAATCGGTCTGGTTTGAACCTAATTCGGCCATCTTTGAGGGCATCGATCG
This sequence comes from Fimbriimonadia bacterium, assembly GCA_029824475.1. Classification (GTDB taxonomy): domain Bacteria; phylum Armatimonadota; class Fimbriimonadia; order Fimbriimonadales; family Fimbriimonadaceae; genus JALGXY01. Next base: position 15,157 of record JALGYA010000021.1, read on the forward strand.
CTGGCTGAGCGAGATCAGTCTGCTTGACAAACCACTGCTCACTGGCAAGGGGCTCGATGATTTCGCCGCTGCGTTGGCTGATCATCACAGCAATCGTATGGTCCTCGGTTTTGACCAGCAGGCCCTGCTCTTCGAGGTCTGCGACGATCTTCTTTCTGGCAGCGAGCCGGTCCATTCCTGCATACGCTTCGTACTCAGGCACGATCTTTCCGCCCTCGTCCATCATCGTCAGGATTTCGAGGCTGTGGCGCTGTCCGACTTCAAAGTCGTTAGGATCATGGCCAGGCGTGATCTTCACGGCGCCGGTTCCGAACTCAGGATCTGGATAGATGTCTGCGAGCAGCGGAATCTTGCGCCCAACCAGCGGAAGGATCAATTCCTTGCCTACATTGGCCTTATGACGGGAGTCATCGGGGTGAACAGCGACTGCGACGTCCGCAAGCAGAGTCTCCGGTCGGGTTGTGGCGATGATGAGCTCGCCCGAGCCGTCGGCGTAGGCGTACCGGATGTGATAGAGCTTGCCGTTGACCTCCTTTCGCTCTGTTTCGATGTCTGAAACACTCGTTTTGAGGGCAATATCCCAGTTGACAACGCGTTTGCCACGGTAGATGAGGCCTCGGTCGAACCATTCGACGAAGACCTTGAGGACTGCTTCTTCGTAGTCGTCATCGAGCGTAAACCTGAGCCGAGACCAGTCGTAAGCACAGCCTAGAGCCCGGAATTGGCTAAGAATCTTGCTTCCTGACTCCTCGCGCCACTCCCAGACCTGATCGACAAACTTTTCTCTGCCGAGCTCAAGGGGATTGATGCCCTGCTTCTTGAGGTTCTTGATGACGACCGATTGCGTGGCGATCCCGGCATGATCCTGGCCTGGCTGGATGAGAACGCTGTGGCCCGTCATCCGTTTGTAGCGGCCAAGGAGGTCCTGAACAGAGTGATTCAGGGCATGGCCCATGTGGAGCGAGCCGGTGATGTTTGGAGGGGGAATCGTGATCGTGTAGGCAGGCAGATCGCCTCCTTTAGGTTCAAATGCGCCGATCGATTCCCAATGGGCGTACCATTTGCCCTCCACAGTGGAGGCATCGTATTTTGTTGTCAGATCTTCAAACTTCATTGCACTTTCCTGTCATGAAAGATGCAGCGAGTGTACCGACTTATGTTTCACGTGAAACAGGTAGGCCCGATCCTGACATCAGCTCGGAGATAATCTCCTCTACCGATGGTTCTTCCACCGTGATATCCAGGACAGGAAGCGACTGGAGGATCTGCCCAATTTTCTGTGCGGAGTCGGCCTTTGGCATCGTCAGCACCACATCTGAACCTGAAAATGACACCACACTGCCGAACGGGGTGACGTCTGTCTCGTCAATCTGATCCGTAAAGGTCAGGCGCAGTCGCTTTTCAGACGCATGCGCCTTGGCCAGGTCTTCGATGAGGCCGTCATAGACCATCCGGCCTTTGTCAATCAGAAGAACTCTCCTGCAAAGCTCTGCTACATCCTGCATGTAGTGGCTTGTGAGGACCACCGTGCAGTCTGTTTCCTTCTGGTAGTCGCGCAGAAAGCTCCTAATCCGCTGCTGGCTCACGACATCGAGACCGATTGTGGGCTCGTCGAGAAAGACAACCCGAGGGCTGTGCAGCAGGGCGGCGACGAGCTCACACTTCATTCTCTCGCCAAGGCTCATCTTTCGAACCTGCGTGTGGAGTTTGTCCTCAAGTGACAGCGCAGGCACCAGGGCATCGATGCGCTTCTTGAAGCCTGCTTCGCTTACGCCATAAAGCTCCTTCAGCACGATAAAACTCTCCCAGGCAGGAAGATCCCACCAGAGCTGCTGCTTGTTGCCCATGACCAGGGCAATCGACCGGCGAAGCTCATTGTCTCGCTTGAACGGATCGTGCCCAAGAACGGAGACTTCGCCACTTGTTAGGTTCAAAATGCCGGTTAGAATCTTGATTGTCGTCGTTTTTCCAGCACCATTGGGCCCCAAAAAGGCTGTGAATTCGCCTTCCTGAATCTTGAAGCTGATGTCGTCAACTGCGTGGAAGTCCTTGCGCTCTGGTCTAATAAGAGACTTGAGCGTTCCGACAACTCCCGGCTGCTTGACGGTCACTCGGAAGGTCTTTTTGAGATGGTCGACGACGATCGCACTCATTTTCTCTGAAGGATGTCGACGTACGGCACAACGTGGAAGAGATGCGGCCCGAGGGCGATCATGAGCCACGCAGCAGGTGCGGCAGCCAGCAGCATGGAGTCGATGCGGTCAAGTACACCGCCATGACCGGGCAGGAGGCTGCCGCTGTCCTTGACATTGCTCCGCCGCTTAAGCCAGCTTTCAAAGAGGTCTCCGGCTTGGCCGAGCACACCCGAGAAGGTGGCGATGAGGACGGCAGAGCCGATCGACATATCATAGAACTGAGCCATGAGGAGGCCAACCAGGGCGGAGCCTAGTAGGCCTCCGATAGATCCTTCGATGGTCTTATTGGGGGAGATTTTGGGCGCGAGCTTGTGTTTGCCCAGCGATTTGCCGGCAAAGAGCGCGGCCGTGTCACCAGCCCATATCGGCAGGAGAATCAACAGAATCGGGTGTGGAAGGTGGCTGTCGGTCCAAGCATGCACGGCAACAAGGGCAGTCAAGGGCCCAGCAACCCACCAGATAGCTGTCCAGGACCAGAATGCTGGCAGCCATCGAAGTCCGGCCATGCCAAGCAGCATGAACACCAGTGATATAACTAGAGTCATGTCTGGTGGAATAGACTGAAACATGTGGACAAGCTCCGGGGTGCTGATGCAGATAATGCTTGCACCGAAGGCCAATAACTGCTGAAGCCGTGACCAGCCCAGCATTCGGGACAGCTCACGTCCAGAGGCAAAAAGCAGAACCAAGCCAAAGACCATGAAGGGCCAGAGCCACGGTGCGAATAGCACTCCAAAGACAATGAGGAGTGCAGCGGCACCGGTTGCAATTCGCTTGGTCATGGGAATCTTAAATCACAGAAGCCTGGACCTCAGGGCCAGGCTTCTGCAGTCTCATCGGTCTGGGCTCGGCTCTTATGGATTCACGACGACTTTGATCGTCGAAGAGTGCGCTTTCTTCACATCGTACTGATCACGAATGGTGAAAGTGACTGTGTATTCGCCAGGAACTCTGAATTTTCGCTTGACCGACTGGCCTTCGGAGTCGATGGAGATTCCATCTGAGGCATCAAAGTCCCAGGTGTATCGCAGCGGTGTCGCGCCGCCGTAGCCTGAGCCTCCGAGAACGATTTCATCGCCAAGTGCGAGGTTGTATTCTCGCTGATTCGGTTCGCCAAAAATGGGAGTTGAATCATCAAGCACCCGAACGTCACCCAAGTAGACAGATGCGACAGCATCGGTAGAGAAGCTGATGGATGTGACCTTCTTATTCGTTCGATCAAAGCCATTGATCGCTTGGAGCGGAATGCCGACCGTTCGCCAGCCGTCTGTGCTCGCTTGAGCCGCTGGCACGTCCAGGAAAGCCTCAGATCGCAGGCCATCCTCTGTCTTGATCACGAGCCTCAGAATGTCAAATGGGCCAGAAGGTGTTGTTCTCTGTGCACCCTCCTCCTGATTTCCACCAGGACCGCCACGCTGAGCGCCGCCGCCAGCAGCACCGCCGCCAAGGCCTCCCAGACCACCACCGCCGGCGGGAGGACCACCAACACCGCCGCGACCGCCGCCGCCAGCTCTTGCGCCGCCGCCGCCAAGGGTTGTGCCGAGGCCAGGAGCTTTCAGTCTGACAACGAGCAGGCTGTTGGGACTGCTCGAATCAGCTGTAAGGTCGATGGCTGTGGAATAGTTGAGGATGCCTCCTTGGAAGAAGTTCCTCGATGAGACACGAATTGACGTTGTGCCTTCGTAGGCGATCTCGTCGGTCTCAGCAGCACTTCCGCTCCCCCAACCCTTGAGGGTGAGGCCTTGATTGCTCACGGAGCGAGTCGAGCTGTAGATCACCGTGTCGGCTCCAGCCACTGCCGCAGCGAGGGCGATTGCACCTACGCTGCCAAATCTGATGAATGTATTCATTGCCCAGTCCTGATGTCTCTGCTTTCCAGGCAGACTATTCATTCAGACGTATTCGCTGAATGTCCGCTGCACGGCCCGTATCCTTATGCACGGTCAGAGCCACTGCCGAGATTACTCCAGGCGAGGCTGCAACTTCAAACTTGGTTGGCATTGAAGTCAAAAAACGATGCAAAATAATGTCGCGATCCATGCCAATAACGCTCGGCATCGGCCCGCACATGCCTACATCGGAGATGTAAGCGGTGCCTTTTTCGAGCACCTGTTCATCCGCAGTTTGAACGTGCGTGTGGGTTCCAAGCACCGCTGTGGCCTTCCCATCGACGTAGTAACCGAACGCATATTTCTCGCTTGTCGCCTCTGCGTGGAAGTCGATGAGGACGTGGTCCGTCTTTAACTCTTCGAAGATTCCGTCGATTTTTGTGAACGGATCGTCATAGCCGTCCATATAGACGCGGCCGCACATGTTCACCACAGCCAGATCGATGCCGCCCTTGCTGATTACCACGACTCCGCGGCCAGGAACACCACGCTCCGGATAGTTGGCAGGCCGGATGATTGGCCTCTTTGAGTTCAGGAAGGGAATGATCTCGCGTTTGTTGAACGCGTGGTTGCCCAGCGTGATCACGTCCGCGCCGAGCTTGTAGATGAACTCTGCAATATCGGGGGTAATTCCGACACCAGAGGCGCTGTTTTCGCCGTTGACAATTGTAAACAGAGGCTTGTGCTGGTGGATGAGTTCTGGAAGGTGTTTTTGGAGCGTACGACGCCCCGGCCTTCCCACGACATCGCCAACGAAAAGGATCTTATAGGTTTTCAATCTGTTGTCTCCACGGCCCTGACTTCACGGATGACCGTCACTTTGACACTTCCGCTGGTTCCGTTTTCTTGGCGGATGCGTCTGGCAGCCTGTTTGGCAATTCGGTCCGCTCCCTCGTCGGTGACGGCGTCAGAGTCGACAATGACTCGGATTTCTCGGCCTGCCTTGAGCGCGTAGGCCGATTTGACACCAGAAATGGCCGTGACGAGCCCTTCTAGGTGAGAAAGCCGGTTGAGATGGTGCTCAGGATTCTCTCTGCGTGCGCCTGGTCGGGCAGATGAGAGTGTATCTGCGATGATCACAACCGCAGCTTCGGGGTGCTCAGCCTTGATGTCATCGTGATGCGCGCCAACGGCATTCAGGATTGCTGGATCGTTAAGGTGCCGGCTCAGGAAGTTCATTCCGGCCACAGCGTGGGGTCCTTCCCACTCGGGGCCGAGGCCCTTTCCGACGTCATGGAGGAAGGCTGCTTTTCTTGCTGACTCTACGTCGACTCCAGCTTCGCCAGCCACCATTTGGGCGATCTGCGCTGCCTCAACAAGGTGCTCAAGTACGTTTTGCGACCAACTCTGCCGAAACCTTAGCGCGCCCATCGCGGTGAGCACCTCATCGTTGAGGCCAGCAACGCCAGCCCTTTGCGCTGCGTCTCTACCGGCGTCGATCTGAGACTTTGGAAGGGTCTTGATCGATTCGGCGTGAAGCTCTTCGATGCGCTGCGGGTGGATGCGGCCATCGAGCATGAGTGCTTCGAGAGTCATTCGGGCAGCCTCTCTTCGCTCGGGATCGAAGCTGGACAGAATAACCGCCTCTGGTGTGTCGTCCACGATGAGATCCACGCCGGTGGTCTGCTCGAACGCCTTGATATTTCGGCCTTCACGGCCGATGAGGCGACCCTTCATGGCGTCGTTTTGAAGCTGAACGACTGTGGTGACGCCTTCATGGGCAGACTCTCCTGCCATCCGCTGCATGGCGGTAAGAAGCCTCGATGTTGCGGCATCCTCCCCCTTCGTTTCAGCGGCCTCGATGATCGTGTCGGCAGCCTCTCCGGCTGCTTCGATCACCTGCCGCTTGGCTTGATCAGCAGTGAGCCCTGAGATTTCGATCAACTTGGCGTCTGCCTGCTGGAGTTTTGAGGCCGCCTTGGCTTGAGCCTCGTCAACGTCTTTAAGCGCCTGCTGGCTTTGTGCATTTTCCTGCGCATCACGTTCAAGAGCCAGCTCGGCCTTGTGCTTCTCAGCAACAGCTTTGCTCCATGCTCTAGCAAAGACTCCAGCCAGAACAACCGAGAGTCCAGCGATGATCCAGGCGACTATTTCAGGCCCCATGATCTGAGCCCTCCCAGTCTCCAAAATGTTCTTCGAGCACGGATCGTATCACTTCCTCATCGAAGCCGCGCGAGGCGAGCATGCGTCCGGCCTTCGCCGGCCCATCGTTGGCCTTGAGCTTCTTGCGGAGGACTTCCAGTGCGCGCTTTCGCTCGGATGCCTCATCGAATCCGCTGACTGCATCTTCAGCCTGATCCGGTTCGAGCCCTCGCCGTACAAGGCGTTGGGCGGTTTTGAGCTTGCCGATTCCTCGGCGAGTCTGTGAGAGCTCGACCTCACGGTCGATGACGCGCTGGTCGTCCTGCCAGCCAAGGGATTTTAGACGGTCTATCGCGGAGTCCACTGAATCAGTAGGGACTCCGCGCTTTTCGAGCCGGGTGCGCAGCTCGGCCTCCGTCTTGTCCGCCGCCTCCAGCCACTTGGCGCAGAGATGGAATGCATCGTCTGCTGAGAGCGGGCTCTTTGAACTCACGCTTATTCGACGCCGGCTGGTTCAGGCTGGCTGCCCTTGACTAGACCGAGCATCTCTCGCATCTTCGTGTCGATCTCAGCGAAGACTTCCGGATTCTCTTCCAGGAACTTCTTGGCGTTGTCGCGGCCCTGGCCCAGGCGAATTTCACCGTAGTTGTAGTAGGTGCCGGCCTTGGTGATGACGTCCTTTTCGACAGCGACATCCAAAACGTCGCCCGTCTTGCTGATTCCGAATCCGAAGACGGTCTCGATTTCCGCGGTCTTGAATGGTGGTGCGACCTTGTTTTTGACAACT
>JALGYA010000208.1 GCA_029824475.1 Fimbriimonadia bacterium
GGTTTCAGATTGAGGATGATCGGGATCAGGAGCAGCGAGACCAGGAACGCGTCCCGGCTCATCGCGTACGCGGGCAGTCCAAAGATGAGCGCGATGATGCCCCGAGGTACATCGGGTTACGCACCCAGCGGTAGATGCCGTGCTTGACCAACTGGTGGCCCTCTTTGATAACAACAGTGGGCGCATAGTTGTGGTGCAGCGTGACCTGCCCCCAGCACATCACCGTGATCCCGAAGAGGAACAGGAACATCCCTGCGAGAGTCAGAGTTGGCACCTCAGCCATGCTGCTGGGGTGCGAGATCACTCCCCAGACCCTCCCCCAAAAACCCGCTCACCCCATCCCTGGCCAGGAGGATCAGCTCCACAACAAACACGATCACGGCGGGGATGGCGAACTGCAGCATGTCCTGCTTGATCGCGTTCCGGACGTTCTTCCGTATGTGGGACACCTGCACTTGCCTCGATGCCGCCGCGTGGCCGCATATTTAGCGGAGCACAGAGGGACCTAGTCCAAAATGCACCGCTTTGATATCTGATTCGTCAGACCGATCAGGCTACAATTCAGCTTTGAGAGGATGAACCGGATGAACAAGATTGTTTTCAGCACGAGTATCGCCGCCCTTCTGCTTTTGGCAGTAACCGCAGGTGCCCAGCGCAGCCGCCAGGCGGCCGACCCCCTAAAAGAGCGGAGCGGCAACTACAGCTCCCTTCTTGCCCGAAGTGATGTCCAGAAGGATCTCAAGGTGACCAAGGAGCAGAAGGCGAAAATCGATGAGCTCCAGAAAGGGTTAGCTGCTGCATTTGAAAATGGCGGCGGAGATGAGTCGGCGCGCTCGAGCATTCTTGCTCAAGTCGCTCAACACGATCAGAAAGCCGTAGCGATCCTGACCAAGGATCAGCAGGCTCGGCTGGTCCAGATCAGCCTTTGGATGTCTGTCAGTCAGGCACTCACCCGACGATCTACCCGAGCTGCACTATCAATAACCAGGGACCAGATCACTCAGCTGCGTGCAGTGCAGACGGCGTCGAGGGGCGAGCGGCAGAAGCTTTTCGAAGCTCAGGCCAAGAGCAAGGACGAGGACAAGTCGATTGCAAAGCAGCTCCAGGCAAACCAGCAGAAGCTTGACGCGGACATGCTGGCCGTGCTGACCAAAGAGCAGAGAACCAAGTTCGATAAGCTGCGAGGCAAGAAGTTCACCCCTGATCCGAGCAAGCTGAACGGACTCCGGTTCGGCGGTCGCGGCGGCCGGGGCGGCGGCGGCTAATCACGAACGCTGAAGGGACAGGAGAAAGTTGATCAGGCGATCCACGAGGGAAAACTCGGGGCCGCTTGGGACCTGCTGAATGCGATGATCCACGGCCACATCAATCTAACCAAGGCGGGACACCAAAGAGCGAGGACCGAAGAGGAGAGAGCACGAGATGAATTTTGATTGTTGACGGCTGATTCTAGACAACTTGAGGAGGTTCTTTGGATCTTCCTGCAGGTTTCCTGTGTACCGTAACTGCATCTTCATCATGAGTGAATCACTCCGGTTGCGGAATGGTCAGTACGCTTTCGCGCTTTGTGCTCAACAACCATCGACGATCCCCGCTCTTTGGCTTATTCGGGCAGCTCCACCTTCGTCTTCACGTTGAAGCCGTCCACTTCATCCTGAAGCAGGTCAAGCCGCTCTTCGATACGCTGACGAATCTCATCTGCCTTTGCCGCATCAATCGCCGCGTCGTAGTCGACAAGCTCGCCTTGGTATCCATAAACATTCTTGCCGCCTTTGGTATCGAGGTGCTGAAGGAACGTCAGCGCACCGCGCAGCTCCGCCATCTCGTAGATCTTCTCATGGATCGGGCCATTGGCAGCCTGAATCGCAGCTTTGATCTTTGCCAGCATGAGCAGCGCCGCTTCATATTCCGCGAACTTGGCCACGATATCGAACGGCTTGTCGCTGCCCTTGATCACGCTGTTGTACTGCCCAATCTGCTCCTTGAGCTGATTCACCAGCTTGACCTGGCGATTCTTGATCTTGAGTGCTCGTGAAAGTGAGTGCTCTGCCATATGCTCAGCCTACCAAGAAACTGCGTTTGCTGGCAAATTCTTGTGCGTACCGCATAATGAAGCCGTGGCAAAGCTGAAGGGGCTGGAGAAGGTTGAACAGGCGATCCACGAGGGACAGCTCGGGGTCGCTCGGGACGTGCTGAATGCGATGATCCACGGCCACCCGTGTGAGGTCAGCCTCCGCGCGCGCCTCGGCGACGTCTACCACATGCTCGGCTATCCAATAGATGCCGGTCGATGCTGGTATCTGGTCGAAGATCCGAGCCCTGAGCAGCTGGAGGCGATTGAGGCGTTTGAGAAATCGTGCGGTCACGCTCCTGGTGTGATTCTCCGGAAGCTGAAAATCAAGTGCTACCTTGAGGATCTCTCAACCCAGGCCGCCCAGGACAAAGTGACCGAGGTGCTGGAAACGGGGCCCGTTCATCTCAATCCGAAGGAATTCATCGGCCCCTATTCCCGCCAGCCCAGGTTAAAGAGCAGCGATGGGTTTTCCCTCCTCGGTTGCATCATCGCGCTCATCATCCTCGCGCTAGTGGTCATCGGTGTGATCAGCGTTGTCGGCTGGATACAGCACTGAGGCTGCGAATCGCCCCATGTGTCCGTATACTCGAGCTGTGCGCATGGGAAAATTCACCGTCTGGGACGCGGGCGTCGTTCTTACCTGCATCGCACTCGCGGCCTTTCTTGCGTTCATGTTTGCAATTCCTAGTGAGCCACCTACCGGCAGCAAGGCTCAGATAGAAGAAGTTCTGTTCGACAAGATGCTCTCAGGCTGGAGCGGCAGCAGCTCGCGGGTCATCCTGGAGCTTGATAACAAGCCGATCCCTGACGACCTGTTCGAACGGCTCAAGAAGAAGTATCCGCACGCAGAAAACGGCACGGAAACGGCGTTCCTTGAGAGAAGCCTTGTCGTGAAAGGAACGACAAAAAAAGCCGTTGTCTTGACGGTCACTGACGTAACTTTCCGCGGCAGCTCCTCGGCCTACGCGGTGACGGAGAGCTTCTGCGGAATGCTCTGCGCGACTGGAACCAGCTATGGGCTCCGGCGCACCCCAGACGGATGGGAAATCCACTCCGAAGAATTGCGCTATGTTTCCTAGTCGATCAGCTCGTACTTGGTGTTCCGCTGACGCGACTCGTAGCCTGCGTCTTCAATCAGCCGAGTGAACTCGTCTGCGCTCAGGATGAACTTGTTGCCTGCCGCCGAAACCACGTTCTCCTCGATCATCGTCGAGCCGAAATCGTTCGCGCCGTAGCCCAGCCCGAGCTGGGCGATCTTTGGACCCTGAGTCAGGATCGAAAGCTGGATGTTTGCGAAGTTGTCCAGGAAGATGCGCGACACGGCCAGAGTACGCAGATAGTCGAACGAAGTTGATTTTCGCGGAATCGGCAGATTCGTCTCTTCCGGCTGGAACGACCAAGTCACAAACGCCCTAAACGGCGAGCATTCGTCCTGCAGGTCGCGGATGCGGCCCAGGTGCTCCACACGGTCGGCAAGCGTCTCGACGTGCCCGTACATCATGGATGCAGAAGACTTCATCCCCAGCCCACTCGCGACCCTCATGCATTCCAGCCACTCGTCGGTGGTGTCCTTGTAGGGAGCGATGATCTTGCGGACCCTATCAACCAAAATTTCGCCACCAGCGCCAGGGATCGTCTCGTGCCCCGCGGCCTGCAAGCGCTCCAATGTTTCCGTAAGAGTCAGCTTAGAAATCGAAGCAATGTAGATCAGCTCAGCAGGTGAAAGCGCGTGAAGGTTGACCGTTGGGTAAGCCTCTTTGATCTTGTGGAAAATGTCTTCGTACCAGTCGATTTTCAGCTGTGGGTTGAGGCCGCCCTGGAACAGGATCTCTGTTCCGCCCTGCGAAACCGTGTCGCCGACCTTCTCGAGGATCTGCTCCTCAGTTAGAGTGTATCCCTCTGCATGCTTCGGCACCCGGTAGAACGCGCAGAAGTTGCACCGCACCCAGCAGACGTTGGTGTAGTTGAGAATCCGGCCGATGACGTAGCTGACGACCTTGGGATTGGTCACCTGCTCGCGTCGGTGGTTCGCCAGCGAAGCCAGATCACCCAGGTTCGGGTGCGCAAACAAAAAGTTAGCATCATCCGCGGTGATCCGCTCGTTTGCGTAGACTTTGTCCGCAATCGTGTCGATCGAAATCTTCGGCGTCGCTGTGGCGGCCATCGCCACCTATTTTACGCCGTGCGCCTGGAGACCAATAGGCTAGTCGCAGAGGACGTTCTTGATCAGGTTCGACTGGATCTCGGTGCTGAGGTCCCGCGAGCCTTGATCTTTCCACCAAGCCACTGTGGCCTCGACCGTCTCTTTGATCGGCCGGAACGTCAAACCCTTGGCCTGTGCCTTAGATGTGTCCATGCTGAAAATGCCGTCGTATGACTTGTCTCCAGGGAGCGTGAGCGGGATCTGGAGTTCGGCTTTCTGAATCGCTTTTTCGGTTGCCAACTTAAGGTTGTCACCAAACCCACAGACCGCCGTGAGGTGACCCAACGTAATCGGCAGCTGAGGCCCAACGGCGCTGTAATAGCCAGACTCCCCCTGCTCGGTCAAGGAGACGGTGAACGCAGCCAGGTCGCGAACATCGATGAATTGCATCGGCTGGTCGAGCCGATTGGGGCAGAGAGTCTCAGTGCCTTCTGCACCCTTCACAGCCCAGTAGGTGAACCGATCCGTGGGGTCGTATGGGCCAGCCACGATGCCGGGACGGATCACCAACTCTTCCCCTCCGTATGCCTTAGCCAGCTCACGCTCGCACAAAACTTTCAGCCCTCCATATGTCTCGCGATTGACTTCCTCGACAGTCGGATCATCCAACTCCTCCAACCGGTCGTCATCATCAATCGAATCCACGGCTAGGTCAGCAAAAACGGAGATTGTAGAGATCAGCGTGTACTTCTTGACGCGATCCTTCAGGGCTGCCACAGCGAGGGTGATTTCGCGAGGGATATAGGCGCAGCAGTCGATCACAGCGTCCCATTCGCCAGACTCCAGCGCAGAAAGGTCTTCCCGGCGATCGCCGATCAGGTGCTCACACTCGGGAAACAGCTCAGGATTCGTCTTGCCTCGGTGGAACAGCGAAACAGAGTGTCCATTCTCCAGACAGCGCTCGACAATCGCACGACCGACAA
>JALGYA010000022.1 GCA_029824475.1 Fimbriimonadia bacterium
TCAAGTACGAACTCCCGCCTGTCCACGTCATCCGGGGGTTGGTCAGGCCTGTCTTTGCGGAGCGGCAATAGGAAATGAGCCCACATAAGGTGTCAACAATGAAGATGAGATTCGCAACCGCTGCAGTAGTCCTCGCGCTGCTGTCAGTGACTGCGTCTGCGCAGGAGCACCAGATGCTCCAGGGCAGACCAGCTCGCTGGGCTGAGCCTAATAAGTCGTCAAACACGCCGCCGCCCTTCGGCATCGAAGAGTGGATGGATGTCGGACGGGGTTATCTGCGCTGGTGGAGCCCGCTCGTCGGCTCTGATATCCTGCTGGACAACGATGAGGCCTTCTCGCCGCCTTCAGGCATTGGTGGAAACACGTCAGCAACTGGCGGCTGGACAACTCCGGCTGCTCTTGGCGCGACCACTTACGCGTTCAACTATGACCACAACACGGTCGATGAGTATCGGCTTACGAGAAGTGTTGCTCAGACGCTGAACACGACAGATCCCACAGCCGGGGCGACGGATGCTTACCAGTGGACATTTACAAACCTTAATCCAGGCGCGGCCTATGAGCTGTTCGTAAATCTCCCGATCGGACCAACATCATCGGTCTTTCCTGCAGCGCAGAACGATTTCCCCCAGCGGTACAACGTCTACGAAGTCACCGGCATCGCCACCCCGCACATCGACGTGATCGATGTGCTGGTGAACAACGGCCTCGCTCAACTTGGTGAAAACGGCGTCCCGACTAGCCGGACATTTGTGCCGACGGGCAACAGCCTCACGATTACACTGCACAACACGGCGCCTCGCGGCGACAACGGTCAGCTGCTCGACCCTCAGGCCACCCCTGGCGCAGAGTGGGTCTATGCAGACTCGGCTTCGATTGTCGAGAGCTTCGAGTCGATTGGCGGCGGCAGCTACAGAGCTGGCCCGGTTATCCGACGGCTGCAAAACTCACCTCCGGCTGGCGCCTCGCCGCTGAATAATATTCGAGCATGGCGTGTTGCGGCACCCAGGAACGAAGATGTCAGCATCGCGAGCCTGAGCCGATCTGTTCCGATGTCCTTCCTGGAGTCGTTCTTCTACGATGGAAACATCGCGGCAGTCGCTGAGCCTTCAAGACTGAACAAGGTCTGGAGCTGGCCGGTCAAGAAACCGATCGATACAAGCCCCGCTGAACTCACGAGGTTTGAAGCTGAGTCCGACATTTGGGTCAATGGCCCGATCCCGGGCAACGAGCGACATACGTTCAGACAGGTGCAGGACAATACTGCCGCAGGGTCCTTCCTTTCAGGTGTTGGCTTTGCAGCATCCATCGATCCTGCTCACAGCGTCTTCCTTGGCCCCAACTATTACCTTTCGCCAGTCGTACCTGGCGGTGTTTCTGCCGGCGCGGCCCAATTCAGGGCAAATCTGCCGACTGGCACGTACGAAGTTGAGGTCTGGATGCCGACTCTGGATGCAGGCACTCTGGCTTCGGTCGTGACCTACGGCATTTTCCAGGGCGGAATTCAGGTCGACACGCTTACGCTGAACCAGGCTGCATCCAGTGGTTGGGTCCGGCTTCCGGGTCAGCCGTCTGGCGGCTACGGCCACGGTCCTGGCTCAGGTGCTCTTGAAGTTGTTGTCTACAACAACTCGATCAATCCTGGCGACGCTGGACTCTCGATCTTCGCGGACGCGGTGCGCTTCAGCAAGCCTGCTGACCTGAGCATCAATTCGACCCCGGTCTTCTCAGAAGCAGTGATCGACGATGGCGTGACCACCGAGCTTCGCGATATCGTAATCGTAGCGTCTGAAGATGGAAAGATCTACTGCATCGACGGACACGGCAATTTCAATAATGGCGAGCCGCCGACCGTCTACTGGACATATCCCTCAGACAACCCGGCTACAGACCCGAACGGAGCTCCTTCGCAGGACGGCGGGGTCGCAGAGAATCCGACTGGATTCGACACGTCTTCAGCTCTGCTCATTGGCGATCGGCTCTATATTGCCGCCAAGAATGGCCGCGTCTACTGCCTTGATGTCACCGGTCGTGGAGACGGAACCACCAGCCGAAACTGGACCTATCCAGATGACTATCGGCCCTCGGCTCCAGATTCGCCGCGCGCTGGCGCGTACCTGCCGTTCGTTGGCTCGATTGCCTACGACGCGGACAACAACAACATTATCATTCCGACAATCGAAGGCCGCCTGGTTGCGGTTGACGCTGCCGGATCCGCTGCATCCAGAACGACTACGGTCGACTGGATCTACCCGTCTGGCTTCAACTCACCGCTCGGCCCGATGCTCAGCACGCCTGTTGCCTTTGAAGGCGATGTCATCTTCAATGCACCGTCAACATCGGCTTCGCTCGTGGATGAAGTCTTCAGCGTTGACGGCGCGACTGGATCGCTCAATTGGCGATCAAGTGTTGGTCCGCAGAATGCCGGCGTGTTTGCGCCGTTCGTAAATGCTGGCCCAACTGTTGTTGAAGGCAGTCAAGTTGCGCCTCCGGGCCCTGCAGCCAATCGCGATTCGATCATCGTCTGCGACTCCGCAGGACGTCTCGCCTCTCTGAATCCGGCCAATGGACGCCAGAGATGGTCGAGTGTTGAGGTGCCGACGGGCGCCGCAGGAGCGCCGACCTTCATCATGATGGAGGTCTACGATAATCCTTCCGGAAACCCGCGTCCTGAGGACCCGCTGGTCATCATTCCAACGAATGGCGGCAGTCTCATCGGCTGCAAGATCGCTGGACTAACCAACTCCGGCGGCGAGCGCCGAGTCTTCCAGTACGATTTGGTTGGCAATCGCGCCACTCCTCCCGCTGTTGGCGGCTGGCGACCGGGCGATCCTTACGCATGGCTCTATACAGCCGACGACGCAGGAACGTTCTACGCCTTCAATGGCGACAGTTCGGCCTTCATTACGCCTGGAACACCTCCTGGCCGAAGAATCGGCACGATCGACGATCCAGGGCCTGCTGGAATCAGCAATGTCTTTGATTCGAACAAGATCATCCTGATCTCCCCCGAGGCTTACGAGACGCTGCAGACAGATTTCCGCAACGGATCGCTGGATCGACCGCAGATTCTTCAGGCGGCAGCCCAGGAAGAGATCGATCGCCGAAACTTCGAGTTCGGTGAGACACTCTATATCCTCGCCTACGACTTGCCCGATCTATCCGGCGGCGTCTCCGGCGTTGGCGACTACCGTGCAGAGGTCCTCGTGACCGTCGGCACCCGACAGATCCGGCGTCAGGTTCCCGTGAACCCGATCCCTGGCATGCAGCCTGGACCGAATTCACAGTTCGTCCTGACTGCGAACCCGCTCCTGCCAACTGGCAGCCGAAGCTTGATGCCCGGCGTGGCGGAAGTTTCACTAGTCGCTCGACCGATTGGAAACACGGGGGTCGACTCGACGCCCGTCCACTTGAGCCCGCCAGCAGGCAACGGCGAAGTCCTAATCGCCAACCCGCTTGCGCTCTACTTCGACAAGGTTGGGATTGATCCCAACAGCAATGCTTTCAACAGTATTGGCGACACGACGGACGCGCTCTATCCGCTGAACCTGATCAATGGATCAGGCGGCTACGACACCCAGCCTGGCGCGGTTGCGGGTCCGGCTAAAGAGACAGCCACCGGCAATCCGATGCCTGGCGGCTACTTTGGTCCTAACCCAACACGGGCTGGCGACGACGTATTCCATGCGGGCACAGCTGCCCTGAACGTGCAGGTGCGCGACAGGAGCTTGATGTTCCTCGTGCTCGGGCCTCAGCGAGGCATGCAGAACGTCAGACTCTCGTCAGACGACATGGAATGGCAGGTCCGGAGCATCCCCTCTGGAAACATCCTTGCGGACCGGAATACCTGGAAGCCGCTGTTGATGAACACCGGAGCCAACTATCCGAGCTTCGAAGAGCTGCCGACGATTGCCCCGAACCGCAGCCTCGACTATTCGAACATCGGCCGCAGCCGACTCAGCGCATCAAAGAGTGCGTTCGGTCGAGTTGAGAACCCGCTGTTCAGCGGCGTGGGACTCAATCCGCCGCTCGCTCTCGATGCTGATCTGAATACATATCGCACGAAGGCAGGCTACGAGAACCAGCTGACACGTCAGTTGACGTCGACGCCGTTTGATCTGAGCTTGGACATCCCGAGATTCCAGCCGGCCTCTGGCCCGATGGACTCGATTGCTTCGAGACGGCCTGGCTACCGTGGCCACCCGGTCATCTACATCGATGGCGGCGGCTCTGGCTTCCAGGCGACTTCGGACACCTATCGCGACTTCGCGGCCGGTGTACGCATCGCTCCTGACGAGCGGCTCTCGCTAGGCACGCCGACAATCGACCTTGGCTCCATGCCCAGCGGCGGCGGCATGAACGGCGGAACTCCGACAGGATTCCCGAACGTTCGCGGTCCGCGGCTGTCATGGGATCCGACCTCGATCTTCCGACCGTGGCGATCTGAGTACGACAACATGTTCGAAGACTTCTCGGTCTTCAACGACGGCAACGTCAACATGCTGAACGTCCGAGTGGCGAAGGCTTACGATCGACTCTCTGGCGGCCTTGGCAACCAGCGTATCTTCCGACCGCTTGAGCTCTTCTCACCGAGCCTGCACGAGCTGTCGTGGATCGATGGACCGCTTCACATGTTCTCAAGTCTCGACCCGCTCTACTCCAACACTGGACGAGCTGGACAGGACGCTGAGGCGAGGAACATTCTGCAGAAAGCACGACCTGGCGATGCTGTTTCAACAAGACTCAGCACCAACCCGATTCGACGTGCAAACGTCAATCTGGGCGTCACGGGCGGCACACTGCTCAATGCTGTGACTTATGATCCGGGTGACCCGCGCATCGGTGTTTCGACGCCGATCGGTGCCGCCAGCGGTGAATATGTCCGCAGGATCTTCGTCTTCGAAGACACTCTGGGCAGCAATGGTGCAAATCCAGAGACACCGTCTCTCGGCCCACGCCAGACCACTGGTCTGCTGAATCCGGACGACTTTGAGGCGTTCTCTGATCCGCCGATGAACTTGAAGTTCATGGTGCGAGAGACGAGGCTGACGAATAGGCCGACGCTGAAGAGCGCCCCGTTCGCATCAGTCCTGGTCAATGGAACGGAGAACCATTACTGGAAGAATCGACAGCCGACGGGCCTGAGAAATGCTCTCGGAACCCTGCTCGTCGCTTCATCCTCCAACCAGCTCGATGCGGCCAATAACCCAAGCTTCGGTCCGAGACCACGGCTTGAGGTTGACGACGCCACAGATGACAACTGGCGGATCTACCTTCGCGGCGTGCTTGGCTCACTGCCAGGCGCATCCGCGGGATCCAGTCCGACAAGAGACTTGAATGGCTTCAGCACAAGCACACCTACCCGGTGGGCTGAGAATCTGAACATCATTCCAAGTGTTGGCAGTCCGCTGTCACTCTTCTCGCTGCCTGGCTACACAGGGGTGGGTGGATCGGCTGACTTCTACGCTCCGAGCTTCCCGAACGGATCGCCGTACAACCCGCTGGATGATCCAGCAGGCGGACCGGCACCAGCAGGAACTCGGTTCCTCGCCTTCCTCGGCTCGGCAGATGCCCTCGACGGGCAAGGAACTCGACGACAAGCCACGCAGGTGATGGCGGCTGAGATCGACATCACCACTGGTGCAATTGGAGGATACGAGACACTTCCGTTCGATCCGTTCAGCCGTAAATCGCGGCCGAGCATCGTGCAGCAGGGAAGTGACTTCTCAGTCTTCTACACGTCCTACTCGAGCGCGGCTGGCCAGGTCAAATGGTCATCCCACGATGGAACCGGCTGGTCTACACCTCGATCGCTCCCGCTGACGCGTGCGTTCGGCAGTCTTGAAGTGGGCTTCGCAGCTCGCCGAAGAGGCCGCGCCTACTCCGAATCGATGATCGCAAGGCTCGTCACCGACGGAACAGGAATCCCTGTGCCGGTGGTTGGCGACAGCCCGAACTCAGAGTTCAACGCGATGCGGCCCTTCGGTCCGCGGCTCGATGAACTGCACCTCGACACTTCAAGCGGCTCCTTCTGGGCGCCTGGCATGATGTGGCGAATGGGTGTGACCGACACGGACTTTATCAGCCCGACGTCGATCCAGATCATTGACTCAGGCTCTGGCCTGAACCTGCTCGACCCGGCGACGACCGAGGTCAGCCCCGAAACGGGCAAGATCACCGGCTCCACGCCGTTCGGCGGCAGCGTCACGCTCGACCCGACGACAGGTTCTGTGAGATTCGAGGGAGCGTTGATCCCGCGATCACGACGACTGTTCATCCGCTACACGCCGTACTGCTTGTCAGTGTTGAGCGGCGGCACGATGAATGCCCGATCCGTGAACCTTGCCTTTGACGACCGAATGCTCGGCGTATTCGTCCATCCGACCGATCCTCAGCGAACCTTGATTGGGGACATGAGCTATTGGGCGAATGAGATTGGAGCACAGGTCCAGCCTGAAGAGCCGGTCCGATGGGATCGAACGATTGTCGCTGCCTCCCGAACTTCGGGTGACGGCGGACAGGCCGTTCGGCCTTCGATGCGAACTCTCCGGTTCGGCATACAACTGCCGACGCCGATCGCACTCGATGCCAACGGAATCGCACAGATCAGCATCAGTTGGACTGGTGGAATTGGCGGGCCTGATCAGGTTCCAGCCGGATCCAGGTACTACCAGATCGATCCTGCCAATGGCCGCATCTATCTGATGGCAGGTGCTGAAGACCGGCTGGCTGGTGTGACATATACGCCGGCGGACACGACGGGGCAGCCCTCTGGAGCCCCGATATCGAGGATCGAGCAGATCGTGCTCGTTCCGGAGACGTCCGAACAGACGATTCCGATTGAGCAGGCAGGAAACGAAATCGACCTGCGCATCATGCTCGACTCGATGAAGGCACAGCCTGACGGATCATCGCCGGTTGATCGCCGCCCAGGCCTGCTTTGGCTGTTCTGGACGAGTTCACGATCCGGCGACCAGGACGTCTATTTCCAGACCCTCGCACCGAGGTTCTCGATCATTCCTCCTGGGTAACTAGACCAGGTTCAAGACAGAACCGAATGAGAAGCCGCCTTGGGAGTTTTCCCGAGGCGGCTTTTTGTGAAACCTTCAGGGCCTCCTGCTGCGTCTCAAAGCTTGAGTGAGCGGGCCTGCACCAGTTGACAGGCTATGGTGCGCGGTGCTACAATTTCTAGCGCGCATGCACCCTGCGCAGTGGGTTAAGTCTTCATGGCGAAAAAGCTGAACAACGTATTGGGAGTCGACATCGGCAGCCAGTACATTAAGATCGCAGAAATGCGACTTGCAGGCCGTCAGGCCACAATTACGGCGCTTGGTATGGCGGCGACGCCTGAGGGCGCGGTAGACCACATGGGCGTGCACGACGGTGCCGCTGTGAGTGCAGTGCTCAAACAGCTCTGCGCTGCAAGCGGTGTCAGCGTCGGCGATGCGGTCGTATCCCTGTCCGGACAGAGCTCCGTTCTCGTTCGAACCCTCGAGGTTCCCAAGATGAACGATGACGAGCTCAAGAAGCACATGGATTGGGAGATCACCCGCAATATTCCATTTGCTGAAAGCACTGTTGTCAGTGACTTCAAAGCTTATGCCGCGGACAACGGCGCGCAGAACATGGACGTCGTGATGGCGATTGCGCCTCAGTCTGCAGTCGACAGCCTTGTCGACCTTGTCAAGAAATCTGGTAAGAAGGCTGCTGCGTTTGACGTGGAGCCGCTGGGTCTTGCAAGAGTCTTTTCAGTCGGCTACGAAACGCGGCTGAGCGGCAAGACAGTCTGCATTGTTGAGATGGGCCATAAAACCACGGCCATCAACATGTACAAGGACGGCCAGCTTCTGATGCCGCGGCAGGTGCCGATCGGCGGAGAGATCCTGACCCGGGCCATTTCGGAAGGAATGAGCGTGGCGATGGATGAAGCTGAGCAGCTCAAGACATCCAAGGTAGAAATTCCTGACTCCGCTGCCGCAGGCGGCGGTGCAGCACCAGCAGCTGGTGGAGATTTTGCTCCCTACAATCCGTTTGCAGATTCTGGCGACGGCTCAGAAGAGGCTCCGGCTGAGGAATCGGCAGCACCGGCACCGGTCCCAGATGATGCCCCTGCTGGAGACCCTGAGGCGATGCGCCTCTACAACTCCATCGCCTCCGTGATGGATGAGATCACCGCTGAAGTGCGACGATCTGTTGACTACTTCCGCAGCAAAGGCGGAGATGTTCACCAGGTTCTGCTCTGTGGCGGCGCTGCAAAGCTCAAAGGCCTGCCCGAGTTCCTTCGGGCCCAGCTGGGAATCAGCACAGAATTGATGGACCCCTTCACCGGCGTCCAAGTCAAAGCAAAGAAGGCCGATCCGGCCATGATCGAGGAGTCGAAGCAGGATTTCGCCGTTGTTGTTGGCAACGGCCTGCACATTCTTTTCTAAAGAGACCAAGCACATGAAGCTAAATCTTCTTCCGACATATGTCTCATCCGAAGGGCGATCCGTCGTTGGCGTCGTCGTAGGCGTTGTTCTGCTTGCGGTTGGCGTTGGCGCTGCCTTCTTGATGATGACAAGTGCACAGGCTGCCGTTGATGATGCCGTCGCTAATGCAAACCGTTACGGTGCAGATCATCAGGCAGCGCTCAAAAACGTCAGAGACTCCGAGACCGTGATCGCTGAGGCGACCGATTTCGACACCAACATCAAGCTCTCTGAAGCGATGCTGGCTCACTCGACGATCTACCCTGATCTGTACGACACAGTTATTCAGCACATCCCCGGAAACCTTCGACTGACGGCATTGACCGCTCAGCCCGCAGGGCCAGGTTCGGTTGTGATCAACCTGACAGGCACGGTCGCTTCATTCCAGGAATACGCTGACATCACGCTGAATCTCTACAAGATTCCAGGCGCTGTTTCCGTGGCGCGAAGCGGTTTTGTCTCCGATAACCAGGTGCGGCCTGGTCTGAATACGACAGACCAGCTCGGAACTCCGGTCGACCAGGGCGAAGGCAACCTTCCGTCTGACCCGATCGATCGCATGAATGAGATTATTCGTCGCGCAGGCGATGAGCCGACGGGCTACCTGAATACAGGCGGCTTCGGCACTGAGGCAGAGACGAAGGGCGCGATGCCCGGATCCTCGCTTGTGACCTTCACCGTCACGATGGCGACACTTCTTGATATGAGCGCTCCCGACCCGAGGGCAACACTCGGCGGTGGCGGCGGCGGAACTCAGGCTGGCGGCTTTGGCGGAGGCTTTGGAGCCCCTGCAGGCGCTGGCGGACCTCCGGCCGGCTTTGGCGGCCCACCCCCAGGTGTTGGCGGACCGCCTCCAGGCGTTGGTGGACCTCCGGCTGGCGTTGGAGGACCGCGCTAAGCGGCTTGATTTGAAACAGGAGAACGTGAGCTAACGATGAAAAAGATTTCAGCTCTGACATGGATAGTCTGTGGACTGGCCCTCGGCATTCTTGCTGCGGCCTACGGGTTCACGCAGCACTACCAGCCGAAAACTCAGCATGCCGCTGATATTAACGCCTATGCGGACTCACTGAGCGCAGAGGCTGCAAAGCTCAATGCTTCAGCCAAGAAGCTTGAACGGGCCCATGAAATGGTGAGAGAGAAGGAGGCCGAATGGAACGAGATCGTTCAGGTCAAGACTCCACCAGAAAACACGGTCAACTTGGGTGTGACGCCATTCCAGCTCACAGTCGAGTCCAAGAAGTTCCACAACAAGCTTCAGGCAGCAGTCAACCAGCAGGTTAAGGCTGGCGGTGTTGAAGTGGTGCAGGGACCGACGGTTCCGGTGCCGACCGAAGATCCGAATTCGATCATGGCCTCTTATTACAACTACCCAGCCATCGGCTATCCGGTTGTGATTTTTGAGCTGGGCACAGTGACTGTCAAGGGTTCGTACTCCCAGATCACCGAGAACGCTCGGAGCTGGAAATACATGCCGAACTATCTCGCGGTCTCTGGAGGCCTTCAGATTTCTGGAACTGAACCGACACTTACAGGTACGTACAGCCTTGTGCTGCTCGGTTACCTGAGAGGTCGAGACCTCCCGACGAGGCTGCAGGCTGCAGTTGCAGCACCTGCCGCCGCCACGTCCACTGCGCCGAGGAGCGCTGTGCCGCTTGGCGCAATTACAGGACCGGGTGGCTAATCGGAAAGGACAATGAAAATGCAGATCAAATCGTATTCACCCATTTTTCTCTCCGCTCTGCTTTTGACAGCCGTCGGCTGTGACAAGGTGTTGGAGTCCCAGTTGACTCCGGCGTCGAGCCCACCCTCGGCTGCAGTGGAGGCGTATGTGCCGACCGCTGATGCCGGTGCGAAGTTTACTTACGACCCATCGGACACGACGACGGTCTCATCCGTCGCCCAGTCTAGAAAGGTTGGAATTCGGGGCAATCCGTTTAGACTGACCGCTTCGGAATCGAGCTTCCAGCTCGGGCAGACCGCTCTGCGGTTCGCTGATGAGAACGGCAGCTTCTCGAACGAGTATGTGATTACTCCGCCTGAGGATCCGAACGATGATCTCGTTCGCGGTCCGATCCCACAGTGGAGACTCTCCGGAATCATCGTCAGCGAGCGAGGCGTGGCCGCTCTCCTTGAAAAAGACGGCGAAGTCGTCGACATCTACCCAGGTGCAGACATCCCGAATTCTGATTGGGAAGTTGTTTCGATCGACGAAGAAAAAGCAGTTCTGCGGCGCAAGTCAAACACAGTGCCGAAAGAGATTGAGATTCGATTGGGCTCTGGCCCGTTCACCTCTGGCGCCGCGACGCAAGGTCCCGGCATCGGCGGTGGCGGCGGCAGCCGCGGCAGCGTGGGAGGCCCAGGCGGCCTTCAAGCACCCGGTGGCAGCTTCGGTGCAGCCCGAGGAGGACGGTTCTGATTTGCTCTGATGACAAGCAAATTCAATTCACCGTAATGCCATAATGAACATATTCGTCTTACAGTCATCGGAGGAAACCAAGTGAAAAGAAGAACACTCGGCTTAACAAGCCTGGCTCTTGCAGCCGCACTGACCTGCCTGCCTGCTATTACAGCAGCTCAGGGAGGCGGAGCGCAGGACAAGATCATCTCGTCCCTACAGCTGGAGCAGGCAGACGTCCGCGAGGCTTTGAAAGTCTTGTTCCGACAAGTCGGAGCAAGCTACAGCGTCGCACCTGAAGTTCAGGGGCTCGTGACTGCAAACCTAAAAGACGTCGCATTCGAGACGGCTCTGCGCAACCTGTTGAATCAGGTGGGCGCAACCTATCGCATCGAGGGCGGCATCTACACCATCATCCCCAAACCCGTGACCACGGACGCGCCAATTGAAGAATTTGACGTGACGGATGACGAAGAAGAACTGCCGATCGTGATTATTCCGATCAAGCATGCTGACCCAGCACTGATTCTGATGCTGCTGACACAGAGCACCTCAATTGGAATCGGACCTGAAATTAGCGCCCAGATGGGCGGTGGCGGCGGCTTCGGCGGCGGCGGCGGCTTTGGCGGCGGCGGTGGATTTGGCGGTCAAGGCGGCGGCGGCTTCGGTGGCGGCGGCTTTGGCGGCGGCGGCTTCGGCGGCGGCAGCGGTGGCTTTGGCGGCGGCAGCGGCGGCTTTGGCGGCAGCGGCGGCTTCGGCGGCAGCGGCGGCTTCGGCGGCGGTGGCTTCGGCGGAGGCCGGGGCTTCTAAAAGAGAACTCGATTCAGTTTGGCGAGGAGACTGCATCAAATAATGAGAATGAACAAGAAACTGGCAGCGTTCGGCTGCAGCTTTGCCGTCCTGGCAATGTCCCAGGTCGGTGCAGCGCAATCTGGCGCACTGTCAACGAAGGTCGATCTGACGCTTCGGGACGCAGAACTTCTTCACGCACTGAGCGCTCTGTCACTTCAGACAGGGCTTCAGTTCGTGATTGGAACAACTGACTCCGAATTTGGTCGAATCAACTTAGCGCTCCAGGAGATGACCGCCTCAGATGCCATCCGGTATATCTGTGAAGCGGCTGGAGCCTTTGCTGAGCAGGACGAAAACGGCGTATTCATCATTCGATCAGGAAAGCCGACGGCTGAAATCAAGCCAGCGGTGACCCAAGAGATCGAATCACCGATAATTCTTAAGAAGATTCGGCTGATGAAAGCTGACGCTGCAGTGGTTTATGGACAGATTTGGGAGAATTCCATCCCGCAGGAGCACTGGATGCTCCGACCTGTTGGAACAACCACGACGGCGCCGCAGCGAAGAAATGTCCTGACGCAGCCCAGTGTAGTGGATCTTCAGAGCGGCAGGACCAATAATGACCTGCCTGTCGGCCGGCCCCAGGGCATTCCAGAAGGCGCATATATTGGCGCTGGAAGCGGTCCTGGAATCGAACTGCCGACCCAGAGCGCTGAACAGGGTGGTCGTGCAGGCGGCGCACCACAGCGTGGTGGCGGTGGCGGCGGCGGCCTCGGCGGCGGCTTCGGTGGTCAAGGCGGCGGCTTCGGCGGCCAAGGCGGCGGCTTCGGCGGTCAAGGCGGCGGCTTCGGTGGCCAAGGCGGCTTCGGTGGAAACATCCAAGGCGGCGAAGGCTTCGTGCCAGAAGGCATTGAGAGCGTCACCTATAGCCCGACTGACAACGCCTTCATTGTTCAGGGAACAGAAGAGGCGATTCGAAAGCTTCAGAATCTGATCGAGATGTTCGATGTGGCACCCAGACAGGTCCATGTTGACGTCAAGTTCGTGACGACCTCTGATTCAGTCGACAAGTCACTCGGCATCGACTGGCTCTATCAGCGAGGCACGATGTTTGCTGGCAATAGACCAGGAACACACGCTCGTACCAACGACCCGGTCTTCCTGAACTATGCCACTGGCAACATTCAGACTCGGCTGAGAACTCTCTTGACTGAAGGTTGGGGACGAGTTGTCAACAACCCGTCAGTCACGACGATGAACAACCAACAGGCTGTCTTCTCTGCGACTACGAATACAACGGTGTTCGTGAACCAGGTTATCAGCACAGCTGGTGGAATCGTTCTTTCTCCTCAGCCACAGACCGTGCCTGTCACTAACCAGCTTAGTGTGCGGCCACGAATCAACGGCGACGGTACTGTAACGATGGGCCTCCAGCCGCAGATTTCTGACTTTGGTCAGCTGCGACGTGGTCCTGATGGCACTGAAATCCCGGATACGCTGACTCAGTTCTTGCTCGTTGTTGTTCGAGTCAAGAGCGGTGACACAGTTGCCTTGGGTGGATTGACCAGAAAGATGGACAACAGCTCGCGGTCGAAGATTCCGATCCTCAGCGATCTGCCGATCATCGGGCAGCTCTTCCAGGGCCGCAACTCGCAGCGGTCGACTCAGGAGCTGACGGTCTTCGTCACTCCGACCATTCTGGAAGACGAAAGCTACGGCGGCATCTCTCCGTAGCAGTCGATCAGCTCTTCGCCAGAAGAAGACGCAGCGGCGAAGCCTTCGGGCTTGCCGCTGCGTTCAGATTAGGACTATGAGAAATTTGATACTTGTGGGCATGATGGGCTCAGGGAAGACGACGGTTGGCCGCATTATCGCGAACCAACTGGAGCTCCCCTTTGTTGATATTGACCGCAGGATCGAAGTGAAACTCGGACGCCCCATCAAGCAGCTTTTTGATCTCTACGGAGAGGAGACCTTCCGATGTCACGAGTCCCGCGTTCTCGAAGATATCACCGCAGAGCGCTCGGTGCTCTCCACTGGCGGAGGCATCGTCCTCGCCGACCGGAATTGGGACATCATGTCTAGATTGGGAACCACGGTCTTTCTCGACTCATCTCTTGACTCACTCATGACAAGGCTTGAAACAGCCAAATAGCGGAGACCGCTTCTCGAGTGCGATGACTGGAGGGAGAAGCTTGCCGGTATCAGGGAGAAGAGGCTGGCCCTCTACCAGAAGGCAGACGTCACCGTCGCCATCAACACAGAACACCTCGATCAGGTGGCAGAAAAAGTGCTTGAGGCAGCACCAGAACCGTGGTAATTCGAATGAAAGGCACAGAGTGCCGTGTCCGTTTCAGTACACCGTCAGACCTCACCAAGACCTGGCCAGAGAATACGTTTTGCATAGTTGATCAGAACTTGGCGCGGCTGCACGGCCACGCACTTGGTGATCTTCCGGTCAACGTGATTCCTGCCGGAGAAGAGTCCAAGACTTGGGATGCCGCCGGAGGAGTCGTCCGATGGCTCGCCGAAGCAGGCGCAGACCGCAAGGCATCGGTCGCTGCTTTTGGCGGAGGAGTCATCGGCGACCTCGCTGGCTTTGCAGCAGCGTCGTATATGCGCGGTGTGAGCCTCATACAGGTGCCTACAACCCTCCTGGCCATGGTTGACTCAGCAATCGGCGGGAAGACCGGCGTTGACCTTCCTGAGGGCAAAAACCTGGCAGGCGCGTTCTGGCCCGCTAAAGAGATCACCGTTGTCCCAAAGCTTCTCAAAACCCTTCCCAAGCGGGAGTGGCTCAATGGCTCAGCGGAAATCTGGAAGTACGGCGCCATCCTGGATGCAGAGCTCTTTGCCGAGTTGGAAAAACACCCGATCAGCCAGGATATTGACCAGACAGAGCCGATCATCCGTCGATGCATTGAGTTGAAAGCTCAGACCGTTGAGGCAGACGAGTTTGAGACCACAGGCTTGAGAGCGATTCTCAACTTTGGGCATACGATCGGCCACGCTATTGAGTGGGCTCAAAACTACAAAGGCCTGGCGCATGGCGAGGCGGTGAGTGTCGGAATGATCCTGGAAGCCGAACTGGGAGAGCAGATCGGAACGACTGAAAAAGGCACTGCGAGCCGAATCAGGCTGGCGATGGCACACCAGGGCCTTCCAACTCGTCTGCCGGATGGGCTTGAAGCGAAGAATCTCATCTCAGCGATGCGCCGCGATAAGAAAGCAGAGTCTGGTCGATTGGCTTTCAGCCTTCTCGACCGGATCGGAGCGTGTAAACTTGTTAAGGATGTTCCGGAAGACGAGGTGCTTGCGGTTCTAAACGGGTCATGAAGCTTGCTCGGCTGATCGTTGCCACCTGTGCCTTCCTGCTGCTGGCAGGGGGGTATTTTGCGAGCCAGTCGGCTTTCTTCAGCGGAACCACCAAGCAGTACATTGAGAAGCTTGACAAGGGACCGGTTGCAGTTCTTGCACTCGTTCTCCTCAGCGCAGCTGTGATCCTTGCCTTCATTCCCGACTCGGAGGCTGATGAGGAATGAAGGAACGGCTGGTTGGAGGCAAGTATCGCCTCGTTTCCGAACTGGGCACCGATCCTGTATTTGAGTCCTACACGGCTGTCGATGAGCCCACCGCGCGAAATGTTCTTCTCAGACTTCTCAAGCCAGATGCCGTTGCGGACGAAGCGTTTATCGAAGAGCTTATTGAAGCCTCAGAGCGGCTGAAAGGGGTCGAACACACAGGCGTAGACCGAGTCTATGAAGTTGTTGAGCGTGAAGGTGAGTGGCTGGCCGCTTCCCGCCACGACAAGGGCTCATTCCTGATCGATCGCCTCGACCGTCTGACATCTTTCTCCGTTCCGGTCGCGCTCTCCACAGCTGTCGGAATAGTGGACGCGCTCTCCGCCTGCCACGACGCTGGGATCATCCACGGGGACATCTCGCCTCGCAACGTCTTCGTCAGGCAGGATGAGTCGATTGTTCTGCTTTCGCCGGGCTTCTGGACGGCATACGCCAAGAGCCCAAAAATCGCACGGGAATTCGTCCCGCTCATAGCTCCTTACTTGGCTCCGGAAGTGACGGCCGGGGATGAGCCTTCGGAACAGTCAGATGTCTATGCCGTCGGCGCGCTCCTGTATGAACTGCTGACCGGCGAGCCTCCCTACGATGCAGGGACGACAGGGGCCATGGCCAGACTGCATGCATCGGCCGAGATTCCCTCAGTGAGAGCGTTTGCGCACGCGGCACCCCCGGCATTGGATGAGCTGATCGTCCGATGCCTCGCGAAGTCGCCGGAGAGTCGACCCGACTCGGCAGCGGAGCTGCTCGCAGACCTTAAGTGGATCCAGGATGCGGTTAGGTTTGGCAGGAGCCTGGACGCACGGCCCTCCGAAGCAAAGAGCCAGCCGAGCACCGCAAGGCCTGCGGCTGTCAGAAAAGCAGATGCAGCTCTCGCATCGGAGCGCGAGGCGAAAGAGAAGCTCCAGGCAGCCTTGAAGGCTGAATCTGAAGCAAAGGCCGCCCTCCAAGAAGAGCTCAAGGCTGAGACAGAGGCCAAGGCTGCGCTGGAGTCCGCGCTAAAGACAGAGTCCGAAGCGCGAGAAGCCGCCAAGCGATCCGGAGATCTAGCGGGCAAGCAGGATCTGACCCGCGTAGAGGCCGAGCTGAAGGCAGAGGCTGAGGCCAAGCAAGAGCTTGAAGCCAAGCTCGCTGAGGCTGCGGCGGCTCAAAAGGAACTGGAATCGAAGCTCAGCGCCGAAGCAGGAGCCAAGCAGAAGCTTGAAACTGATCTCCTGGCAGCTGCCGAAAAGGAAGCCTCTCTGGAAGATGCGCTGGCTGAGAAGAGAGCCGCTGAGATTGAGGCTGCCCGGGCCGCGGAAGCCTCAGCACAGCAGGAGCAGGAGAACCGAGCCGCGAAGCAGGAGCTCGAGGAAAGACTTGCCCAGGCGATGCAGGATCGAGACTTGCTGGCAGCAAACCTCACTGCAGAATTTGACGCCAAGGCCAGCCTAGAAGATCAACTCAAAACAGAAGCCACAGCAAGGGCCGAGCTCGAAAGAGAAGCAAAAGAGAAGGGCGAGTTAGAGGCTCAGCTGATTGCAGAAGCCGCCGAAAAAGCCCAGCTTATCGAGGAGCTCAAAGCGAAGAGCAGAGAGACCTCCGCACTGGCTGAAGCCGCAAATGAGAAGCAGTCGCTGGCAGAGAGCCTTGAGCAGGCCTCGAAAGAGAAAGCTGAACTCGAAGCTGTCTTGGCCCGAGAAGCTGCAGCAAAGCAGGCTCTGGAAGCAGAGGTCGCTGAGAAGGCAGCGTTGGAGGAGAAGCTTCGCAATGAAACTGATGCGAAGGCCAAGCTGCTGGAAGACCTCAGGGCCGAATCTGAAGAAAAAGCAGGCCTCGCCGCGCAGCTTGACGACGAAGCAAAGCAGAGGGCCGAACTCCTGGCGGAGGCCAAGGTCCGAAGCGATCTAGAACTGAAGCTTAGTGACATCGCGGCTGAGAAAGAGGCTTTGGAGGCAGAACTATCTGCGCAATCGCAGGCAGCCGCAGCCCTCAAGGCAGAATCTGAAGAGCGAGATCAGCTCCAGCTTCAGCTGACGGCAGAATCCGAGGCGAAGGCGAGCCTTGAAGCTGAACTGAAAGCCGAGACTGAGAAGGCAGGCAAGCTTGAGGCAGACGCGCAGAAGCTGAGAGACCTCGAAGCGAAGCTCAAAGAAGTATCAGAAGCTAAACTTGATTTGGAAACGGCGCTCCACAAAGAGTCGAAGACTCAAGCTGACCTTGAGGAAGAGGTCAAGAAACGACTCGAACTCGAGGCACAGCTTTTGGAAGCGAGCAGCGCGAAGGCTGCCATTCAAGATCAGATATCGGCTCAGACCGCAGATCAGGCGTCCAAGGAGGCCGAATATCGGGCCTGGGCGGAGCGTGAGGCGAGTCTTCGGTCTGAAGCCGAACAGGCGGCGCTAGCCAAGGCTGATGACGCCCTGAAGGCCGAAAGCGAGGCGAAGGCGGCTCTCGCAGCAGCCCAGCTGGCCGAGGCCAAAGCGACAGCGGCATTGGAAGCAGAGCGAACTGCCGGCTCAGGTGCTCTCGAAGCGCTGGAAGCGACGAAGGCGGCTGAGGCAGAGGCCCGTGCAGCGCTTGAGGCTGCGAAGTCCGCCGAAGCAGATGCACGAGCTGCTCTGGAAGAAGAATCGAAGGCCAAGGCCGCCATCGAGGCAGAGCGCCTTGCCGAGCAGAAGGCCTCCGCGAAGACGACCGGAGAGACGCAGAAGGGCGGCCGAGATGACCTTGACAAGGAGGAAAGAAAGCTCATGAAAGCGAAGATGAGAAGTGAGCGCAGGCAGACGTATGGCGTTCCCGCCTGGCTCGCCTTTATGGGATACCTCTCGCTCGTGTCAGTCTGCGGTGTGGTCGGCTGGTGGTTCTATCAGTCAAACAATGCCGCTAAGGAGATCACGATGCCGGATCTTCTTGGCCTCTCTCTGCGAGAAGCGTCCACGCACCTCAAATCGATGGATCTGAATATAAAGCAGAGCAGGGAGGAGCCGAGTGATCAGCCTAAGGGCACGGTCATCAAGCACAGTCCCGCACCTGGAAAGGCCATCAAAGAGAGATCATTTGTGATGGTTGTCGTCAGTTCTGGAAGTCGGTTTGTGGAGTCTCCGAGTCTGACGGGCAAGACTCTGGATGAGGCTAAGTCGATCCTCGAGATGTTGGGCCTTGACCTGTTCCAGCCCCTTGAATACGAGTCGAGCCGTACGGTGGACAAAGGGCGGATTATTTCCCAGAGCCCAGAGGCCAAAGAGAGCCTGCCCCGCAGCTCCAAAGTCCGTGTTAAGGTCAGCCTTGGCCCACGGGCGTCCAGGCCCGACGTCTACAACTTCCGGATGACAATGAAGATGCCGGAAGGAGAGTTCGACCACTTCGTGAGGGTCGAAATTGTGGACGGAATGGACACGCGTGACGTTCACCATGAACTGTATTCACCAGGCGACGTTTTCGTAGTGAATGCCCAAGGCTTCGGTCCGACCGCAGAATTCATCATCTACTTCGATGGTGAAGAGATTCGCCGCGAGACGGTCACCTCGATCGACGCCGATCCTAATGACCTGCCGGACGAAGCATCTCCTCCATCTGAGGACCCAATCGAAGTCACGGATGAAGAGAATACTGACGAAGGAGTCATAGCAACATGAGCCCACGCATCTGCCCCTCAATCCTTTCCTGCGACCCGGGCGGATACGCCGATCCCACGCTCCTGATGATGCGCGGAGGCGCTGATATCATCCACCTCGACGTGATGGACGGTCAGTTCGTGCCGCCGATTACATTTGGTGCGGATCTCGCCAAGAGCCTGAGCCGACAGGGCGACACACCGATTGAAGCGCATCTCATGACCCTGACGCCGCAGGCACATTTCCGGGCGTTCACGGATGCTGGCTGCACTCGGATCATCTTCCACATCGAAACGGTCGCGCACGCTCACAGGTATTGCCAGCAGCTGAGGGAGATGGGAGTGGAAGCAGGGGTGGCGATCAACCCTTCAACGCCGGCATCAGCTCTTGAGCCTCTTCTCGACGTGATGGATCTGGCGCTTGTCATGACTGTCAACCCTGGCTGGGGTGGGCAGAAGCTGATCGGCACTTGTGTTGACAAAGTGCGGGCGATCCGTGCGATGGCGCCTGACCTGGCGATTCAGGTGGACGGCGGCATCGATCCGAGTACCATTGGACCAGTCTGGGATGCTGGCGCCACCGATTTCGTGGCTGGCAGTTACCTTATGAGGGCGCCTTCGATCTCTGAGGGCATCCAGGAGCTGAAATCCGCATGCGGCTCAAAGTCTTTGTAACCGGCTGTGTTATCGCTGAATTCCTGCTGTTCTTGACGGCACCATTGATCCTTGGCGACAAGCCTGGAGATGAGGCCACTAAGAAAGAGAAGGCGAATTACGGCGTCAAGATGCTGTCGTTGTTTGGTGGGGCTGGAATTATCTGCGTCATGGCTGCTGGTGGTGCTGTTATTCTGATGCGGCGCACCAAGCAGGAGTACCTTGAGGAGCAGGCGGAAAACCTGAAAGAGCTCGTTGAGGGCAGCCTTAAGGATCACGCTGAAAAGCAGAAGAAGATGAAGGGCGATGACTGAAGCCCTGATGGGCCGCGCCATCGAGCTCTCTCGACGTGGTCAGCCTGCACCTAATCCCCATGTCGGCTGCGTGATTGCGCATGGCGGCGAGATCGTTGGCGAAGGCTGGCATGAGGCCGCGGGACGTGACCACGCAGAAGTGGCAGCACTGAAAAAGGCTGGTGGACGGGCTGAGGGTGCGGACGCCTACGTGACTCTTGAGCCCTGTTCGCACCATGGCCGGACTCCTCCTTGTGCTGACGCGCTTGTTCACGCCGGAATCCGGCGCGTATACATAGCTTGTCCTGATCTGAATCCAAGGGGAGCAGGTGGAGCGAATGCTCTTAGGGCTGCTGGAATTGAGGTCGCTGAAGGCCTGCTCCACGACGAGGCTGCCGCACAGAACGAGGTCTTTCACACGGCAATGGCTTTGGAGCGACCGTACGTCTGCCTCAAGGCCGCCATCACGCGGGACGGATTCCTGGCGAGATCGGATGGGTCGAGCAAGTGGATTACATCTGAAGAGTCGAGAACCGAAGGGCACCGGCTTCGGCTTGAGATGGGATCTGTATTAGTGGGCCGTGGCACGGTCGAGATCGATGACCCACGCCTGACCGTCCGGCATGTCGATGCGATAAACCAGCCGCTGAAGGTGATCTTGGACGGTCGTCGGTCCTTAGCTGGCACGGAACAGGTGTTTGAACATGGCAATGCTCTTTGGATAACTGGCCAGGCGCCTGAGTCCGGCAGTGAGCGAATGGCAGATGTGGAGGAGGGGAGAATCACTCCGGAATCCGCACTTCAGATCCTGCGGAAAGAGGGCATGGTTGGGGTGCTGATCGAAGGCGGCTCGGCCGTGCATTCCGCGTTCCTAGAAGCAGGCCTGGTCGACCGTATTGAGCTGTTTGTCGGGCCGGAATCCTTCGGGTCTGGCCTGTCTTGGCCTGGCGGTCCAATGGGTGAGTTCCTCACCCGCTGGGGATTCGAAATCGTCAGGTCCGACAAGTGTGGAGTGGACGAATGGTTGACATTCAGGCAAAAATGCCGAAAATCGACTGGAACATTCCTGCGAGAAAAGGCGTCGAATTAGATAACCGACACTTCTTTCTCCTCCCCGAACCATAGCCCCGTCTCTTTGCCCTCAAGAGCGGGGCTCCTTTTGTTAAAGCGCCAGGAAGTACTGGTGGACCGCTGTAATTGAGGTCAGTTCTGGGTGGAAAGATGTTCCGAGTGTTGCGCCCTGCTGAACCGCCACGATCTTATCCCTGCACGTGGCCAATGTTGTCACGCCTACACCAAGATTCAGCGCCTCAGGGGCTCGGATAAAGACCGCCTCGAATGGGTCCGCGATGCCATCCATCGTGATCTCCTGTTCGAAACTGTGGACTTGGGCGCCGAATGCGTTTCGGCGAGCAGTAATGTCGAGCAGCACGAGGGTGAACTGGTCTCGATCTTCGATGTCTCGGGCCATCAGGATCATTCCCATGCAGGTTCCCCAGATCGGCATGCCGGCCTTGGCCCTCTCTTGGATCGCCTCGGCGAGGCCGAATCTCTGCATCAGCATCCCGACGGTAGTGCTCTCGCCGCCCGGGATGATGAGTCTGTCCACACTGGTGAGTTCTTCCGGAGTTCTCACAAGGGAGATCTCGTTGTCAGTCAGCCCGCAGGACCGCAGCGACTCCACGTGCTTGGCGAAGTCACCCTGAATGCTGGCAACTCCAACCCTCTGAGACATGCCGGAATTCTACTGCTGCTCACGCCAGGCATCTGGGCCAAAGTAAAATGGCCGGGTGATCGAGATCATCGATGCTCCCTTCGATCTGTGCGGCCGCCGCCTCGGCAGCCGGCTCGGGCCGATCGCGCTTCGCCTTGAAGGCCTCATCCCTGCGCTCGAACAGTTGGGCTGGGAGGCTGGTGCTGGCGAAGCGGCTTGTGTCGTTGATCGCGGACTCGCGCCTGGACAGGATCAGATCGAGGCACAGTCGCTGGCCGCACTCGGAAATCTCAAGCGGATTGTCGGCAAAAGCCTGGCGAACGGAAATCTCCCGATGGTGCTTGGTGGAGATCACAGCCTCTCGATCGGCTCGGTTTCTGCGGCGATGGAGGAGTACGGCGAGAAGCTTGGCGTGCTCTGGATTGACGCCCACATGGATTTGAATACTCCGGCTGCGTCACCCTCTGGCAATCTTCACGGCATGTCGCTGGCAGCCCTGCGCCGGATGAGCGATGCGTCGGATCGGTGGGGCAAGATTCTGGATGAAGTTGTTCCCGCTGACGGCTTAGAGTCAAGAATAGCCTGGCTGGGCTTGAGGGACGTTGACCAAGGCGAGAGAAACGCCTTGAAGCAGATGCCGGATGCTGCTGCTTGGACGATGCACGAGATCGACCTGGATGGGCTTGCTCGCTGCGTGACCCAGTTTGATGAGTGGATGAAGTCGAACGGACTGAGTCATTTGTGGATCTCTTTTGACGTCGATTCGCTCGACCCAATCTACGCTCCTGGCACCGGCACCGCTGTGAGAGGCGGCCTCACTTATCGGGAAGGGCACTTGCTGGCAGAGCTGCTGAGGAGCCATCTGGATGGGCCTCAGGCATCCTACAGGCTGGCCGGCGTAGATGTTGTTGAGGTGAACCCCCTTCATGATCGGCAGAACGAGACGGCTCGGGCCGCGCTTGAGTGGGTGGCTTCGCTGTTCGGACGCAGAATTTTGGATAGCAGGGACGGAGGAAAATCTTGAGTTTAGATGCGATGAGACGGGTTCTGGCGGAGGAGGCCGAGGCAGTCGGTGCCCTCGCCGACAAGATGGACGAGAGCTTTGAACAAGCTCTCGACATGATGGAGAAGTGCCAGGGGCGTGTGATTACCTGTGGTCTCGGCAAATCGGGGCATATCGCTCGCAAGACCTCTGCTACTTTGGCCTCCACCGGTACGCCATCGTTGTTTTTGCATGCTGCAGAGGCATCCCATGGCGACCTCGGGATGGTCACGGATCGAGATGTGGTCTTGGGCTACTCCTACAGCGGAGAGACGCCGGATTTGGTGAGCCTCTTTCCCTCGTTTCATACGATCGGCGCCAAGACGATCCTCATGACGGGTCGACCTGAGAGTTCGGGCGGTCGGGAGGCCGATCTGGTGCTGAATGTCGCAGTTGACAAGGAGGCCTGCCCCAACAATCTGGCCCCCACAACCAGCACGACAGTGATGCTTGCATTGAGCGATGCCTTGGCTGTCGCGGTGATGGAACGAAGAGGCTTTGGCAGCGAGGATTTTGCCAAGTACCACCCGGCTGGGGCCCTCGGCCGAAGGCTGACTCTCCGGGTTCGGGCCGTCATGCGATCAGGCGATGATCTGCCTGTCGCGGCCGCTGACGAGCCGCTGATGGACATTCTTCAGACGATTACCCGGACCGGTGCCGGCGGGGCCTGTATTGTTGATGAGAACTGCGCTCTTCTCGGCTTTGTCTCTGACGGTGACGTGAGACGTCACCTGCTGGAGAGTGCAAACCCACTTGAAACGCCAGGCGGTGACCTGATGGGCACGAATCCACTGACAATTCAGCCTGACCTCTTGGCGGTAGATGCACTTGAAGCGTTCCAGATGCACGCAAAGAAGATCGGCGAGATGCCGGTTGTTGAAGATGGAAAGCTAGTCGGCCTGCTGGTCCTCAAGGACCTGCTCCGTACGGGCATCGTTTAGAGCCAAAGGCAAAAAGAAAACGGCTCCAGCACTTCTGTGCTGGAGCCGTTCTGCTGA
The DNA here is from genome assembly GCA_029824475.1 of Fimbriimonadia bacterium. Classification (GTDB taxonomy): domain Bacteria; phylum Armatimonadota; class Fimbriimonadia; order Fimbriimonadales; family Fimbriimonadaceae; genus JALGXY01. The sequence goes on from JALGYA010000022.1 coordinate 23,533, forward strand.
GTTCTGGAGAACTGTCTTTAGGCTTCGTGAGCTGTGACTGTGACTCGTCGTTTGCCCTTGGGGCCTTCGAGACCAACTTGGCCGTCGATCAGCGAGAAGAGCGTGTGGTCTTTGCCCATGCCGACGTTCGCGCCAGGATAGAGTCTGGTGCCGCGCTGTCGGACGATGATTGTGCCCGGCTTGACGATCTCGCCCGCGTACTTCTTGACGCCGAGGAAATTCGCGTTGGAATCTCGACCGTTTCTTGTGGAGCCTTGTCCTTTCTTATGTGCCATTTATTTGCCTCCGGTCACGCCAGTGACTTTCAGGTGTGTCTGGAGCTGTCTGTGGCCCCATCGCTTTCTAATGTTCTTCTTGGGCTTGTAGATGAACGCGTTGATCTTCGTGCCTTTGGCCTGTCGAATGATCTCTGCGCTTACCTTCGCTCCCTTCACGAACGGGCTGCCGACTTTCACCGACTTGCCTGTGTTGACAAGGACAACCTCGTCGAGTTCAACTTTGTCGCCTGGCTCACCGGCGATGTACTCAACGACCAGGACGTCGTCAGCAGTCGCCTTGTACTGCTTTCCGCCCGTTTTCAAAATTGCATAGCTGGACATTTGGTCCTCCGATAAGGGCCTCTCAGGCCCGAATTCAGCAAAGAGGAAGTATGGCACGACCATTTGCAGGGGGTCAAGGACGCTGCAGCCGATTCAGGCCAAACGCCTGCTTATCTGGGCCAAACCGCCCACACAAAGACAATCCTGCATCAAAACCGGGCTTCACGTTAGAATACCAATGAGCGCCGGGAGAAAGAAGATTTGCCCGCGGATGGCGTCTAAGGAACACATGAAATTCGGAAGAGCGACTCTCGGTGTGGTGGTTTTGGGCGGCATCCTGGCCGGCTGTGGCGGCGGTGGCGGCGGTGGGCTGAGTTCATCTGCGGCTGACTATTGGGCGCAGGGCTACTGCTCCGCAAACGCCGCGGACGGAACCCTGATTTACCGGACGACCTGGGGCGATGCCCCGGACAACTCTTCCCAGTTCATTGAGATTTACACGAGCACGGGGACGGTGTATCGCACCGACTCTATTAACCGCTCTGGTGCTGGCAGTTCGAACATTACGATCGAGAACTTGGCGGCCGGTGTCTACGAAGTCCGGGCAAGGCTGTTTAGTCAGGCGAATGCTGGCGGGGCTGAGATCGGTCGTGCTCAAGCGATTCTGGACCTCTGTTCAGGCGGGAGCGGCGGGGTTACACGGACGATTCAGACGGAGAACGGTGTGTCGGCCGAATCAATGACGGTTTTCCCGCCAAGCGCATCGATCAGTCAGCTGCAGTCGATGCGGTTTGTTCCTCTTGTGGAGACCGCTGGCGGCAAGGCTGGTTTCCGGCCAAAGGACGGAGTCGATTGGACTGCCTTAGGCGGAATCGGGACGGTCTCTGAGGAGGGGGTGCTCACAGCCGAGACTGCCGGGCAGGGCCAGGTCCGGGCGCAGCTAAACGATACGGCCCTCTCTTCCTCTGCAGGAGTGGAAGTTTCAGAGTTTGTCGTTGAGCAGAAGAAGTGGACGGTCCTCGTCTACCTGAATGCGGCCAACGATCTCTACTCATTCAGCAAGCTGAACATGAACCAGATGGAGCAGGTTGCCGGCAATCCTGACGTCCGCTTCGTGGTCCAGTGGAAGCAGTCCAAGAACGCCTTCGCGGGCTCGACATTTGACGGTGTCCGCCGGTACTTGGTCAAGCAGGATGACACTGACGAGATTGTCTCAGAGCTGGTGCAGAACGACCTACGGCAGGACTCTGGCGGCTCGCTCGATATGGGTGATCCGCAGACGCTGAACGACTTCATTACTTGGGGCGAAACCTACTATCCGGCAGACAGAACAATTCTGATCCTGTGGAATCACGGCAATGGCTGGCGCAGATCTCCAGAAGACGGCCTCCCGACAAGAGCATTCAGCTACGACGACGAATACGGCACATCGATCAAGCAGTGGGAGACTGACGAGGCTCTCAATGGGCATCACCTTGACGTCATTGCCTGGGATGCGAGCCTGATGCAGATGATGGAGGTCGCGTATGAGATGCGCGGCTATGCGGACTACATTGTTGGCAGCGAAGAGAGCCCTCCAGCGGAAGGGTATCCGTACCATCTGATCTTCGACGAGTTCCGAGACAATCCGGACGATTCTACGGAGAATCTGACTAAGGCGTTTGTAGACGGGATGCTCGAGAATCCGCTCTATTTCCTACGTAAAATCACCCAGAGCTCCATCGACACAACGAAACTGGAGGCATTGAGGTCCTCAATTTCGAACATGGGTGAGATGCTCACAGACAACAAAGACACGATTGGAGCTGCTGTTCAGGCAGTGCGAGACGACTCACAGAGCTACTCTCAGTCAGGCCTTCGCTACTATCGAGACCTTTACGATGTCTGTATCAGGCTTGAGCAGCAGGGCGGAGTTCCGGCCGAGGTCAAGGATGCGTGCGCTGATGTCCGGGCCAAGCTCTTGGATGCGGTCGTCTGGGAAGGTCACAATGGCAAATCTCCAGGCAGCCATGGCATCTCGATAGACTTCTCCCCAGCGTCAGTTTTCGCTTCCGCAAGGCCGGATTACATCAAGCTGAAATTCGCCGCGGACAGCCTTTGGGATGAATGGCTAGGACTTGCACCCTGATCTGCTTGGGACCGTGGCACGAGTGTGCCTTTTCCGATGCTATAATTCGATCCCTGACGAAGCTGGCGCTTTGGAAGACAGGAATTTGATTCGATGAACGAAGATACAGAACTGATGGATGGAGCAGCTGAGAAGGCTGCCTCCGATACCGGCGAAGGCCGAGACGGTCGACCCAAGGGTCGTCGCCGCCGCAAGGTGAGCTACCTGACGGTCAACAAGATCGACCACGTTGACTACAAGGACATTGAAATCCTGAAGCGTTTCCTCTCGGACCGCGGCAAGATTATGCCGAGCCGACAGTCTGGCAACACTGCTAAGCAGCAGCGAATGATCGCAACAGCTGTGAAGCGAGCGCGCGAAATGGCGCTC
>JALGYA010000209.1 GCA_029824475.1 Fimbriimonadia bacterium
TCGCAGAGGGCGTCGCGAAGCTAAATCCGGACATCTACCTGTTCTCAGGCGACCAGATGTATGAGGGCAACGGCGGCTACGGCGTCGACTACAGCGGCGGCGAATCCTCTTATCTCGACTACCTCAACAAGTGGCACCTCTTCGGCTGGGCATTCGGCGATCTGTTCGTCGATACCCCTTCCATCACTATTCCGGATGACCACGACGTGTTCCACGGCAACGTATGGGGCAACAGTGGCGTGGAGACGGTTATGACCGGCTTGGGCGGATCACGCCAGGACGGTGGCGGCTACAAGATGGGCGTTGACTTTGTCAACCACGTTCAGCGAACCCAGACCAGCCACCTTCCGGACCCGGTCGATGCAGATCCGCTCGACAACGGGATCGGCGTCTACTACACAGACCTTGAGTACGGTGGGTTGAGCCTGGCTGTTGTTGAAGACAGGAAGTGGAAGACCGCGCCCCGGACGCTCCTCCCAGAAGCTGATATCTGGAACGGGTTTGTCCGCAACAAAGAGTACGACGTCATCAAAAACAGCGATCACCCGCAGGCTTCCCTTCTCGGTGCTCGCCAGGAGGCCTTCCTAGAGGATTGGGCTGTGGATTGGTCGCCGGGAATCAAGCACAAGATGCTGCTGTCGCAGACCATCTTCTCCTGCGCTCAGACCTTGCCGCAGGGTGAGAAAAACGACCAGAACGTCCCCAGGCTGCCGATCTATCCGCTCGGCGGCTACCCCGAAGACGATGCTCCTGTTAGAGACTTCGACTCGAACGCCTGGCCAATGACCCCGCGGAACCGCGCGGTTGATACACTGCGCAAAGCGACAGCACTGCATGTTGCAGGCGACCAGCACCTTGGCAGCCTTGTCCAGTACGGGGTGGGTGAAGAGATCAACGGGTTCCTCGCCTTCTGCACACCGAGCATCTCTAATGTCTGGCCTCGCCGCTGGATGCCGATTGAGCCGGGCAAAAACCAGGCTCCGGGAGCCCCAAGATATACGGGCGATTTCACCGACGGCTTCGGCAACCCGATGCGGGTCATCTCGATTGCCAACCCACGCAAGACGGGCCTCAAACCGTGGCCTGTCTATGACAAGGCGACGGGATTCAGCGTGATTGAGCTGAACAAGAACACGGGCGAGATCAATATCGAGTGCTGGCCCCGCTGGGCTGACCCGAGCGATCCCAATGCGCGGCAGTACGAAGGCTGGCCCTTCAGCTACAAGCCGATCGACATTCTGAACGGCATGGCAGCTGGCTCTCTTGGTCCTGTGAGACTCGGCGCGAACGGCGGCGTAGTGACCGTTGTCAACGACAAGACCGGTGAGACTGAGTACAAAACCTGGCTGCCGGCTGGCTCGGTGTCAGTGCCGACGCTTACGCTCGACCGCCACACGGTGAGCGTTGACGGAGCTGTGGTTATTCAGAGCAAGATGCCAGCAGCTCGCTGACTTTGGTTCTGATCTGGTCTCTGATGACCCTGACGGCCTCGATGGACTGCCCCGCAGGGTCATCGAGGCCCCAATCTTCTGTGAGGTGGACGCCTGCAGGGCAGGCGTCTTGTTCTACGCCGCAGCCCATCGTGATGACCTGGTCGGCTTGATCTGCCATTTCTCGGGTCAATAGCTTGGGTGTGAGACCATCTGTCGGCACCCCAAGCTCCTCGAGAACTGCCATGGCCTGAAGATTGACTTGACCGCCAGGAACCGTTCCAGCGGACTCTGCCCTTGCCCCGACTCCTAATCGGTCCGCCTCGTGATTCAAGATCGCCTGCGCGATCTGAGATCGGCCAGCGTTGTGGACACAGACGAAGAGGAACAGCTTGTCAGCCACGGGGATGAGCCTTCCTGTAGTTTTCCGCCACAGCATCCAGGTCGAGCTGTGTGTAGACCTGAGTAGTCGCTATTGACTCGTGGCCTAGAAGCTCCTGCAGGGCCCGCAGGTCGGCCCCTCCGCGCAGGAGGTGCACTGCATAGGTGTGACGCAGCACGTGGGGGCTTACGGTCTTCTCGATCCCTGCTCTTGCCTTGTGCTTCTGCAGCAGGCTGTAGGCGACGCCGCGTGACATCTGGCCGCCTCGCGCGCCACAGAAGACTTGGGCGATGGGCGTCTTCACCATGTTCGACCTGCCATCTCGCAGCCACTTCTCCAGCCAGATCATCGTCCCGCGGGGAATGGGCAGGCGGCGGGTCTTGCCTCGCTTCCCCGTCACGCGGATTGATGCTTGGTCAAGTTCCAACTCTTCGACTCGCAGCTCGACGGCCTCGCTGATGCGAAGGCCCGCACCGTAGATCAGCTCCATGAGTGTGCGGTCTCTCAGGCCCTCCGGTGTCGACTCGTCGGGCGATTCCAGGAGTCTTGTCATCTCATCCAGGGACAACGCCTTGGGCAGCCGTTTTGGAAGCCTCACGCCGAGCCCCTCCGGCACTCGCAGCGTGGAGAGCCGCCCCTGCTTCTTTACATGCTTAATGAGCGCCCGCAGACTCGACATCTTGCGCAGCTGCGTGGCCGCCTTCATCGGTGGCCCAAGCGTGGATTGAAAGCGCACGATCGCCTCCGGCGTCAAATCATCCCATGTGTTCAGGCCGATTCGGGCGAACGCGTCCGCAGCCTGAAGGAGGTCGGTCTGATACGCCTTCAGGGTGTGGTCGCTTGCTCCTCGCTCTGAGGCGAGGCTGTCGACGAGCCAGTCGATGTCGTCGAGGAATCCTGCTTTTTCTGCCAAATCAAAATCCTAGGTCGAATGTACATCATGTCGTGGATCATCGGCCCGTCGGATCCGAAAACCTGCACCGGCGATGGCTCATAGTGCTCCACGAGCGCCGCACCAAAGTCGAGGTAATCCTGCACCGCGCCAGCGTGTGGCGAATCAGGGCCGCCGTGCTGTTTGATCCGCTTGAGGTCGTCAGATTCGAACGAACTGTAGACGATGAAGTCGGGCTGATCATCTGTGGCGAGCAGCGAATCCCACGCTTTTCGCTTGGTGACATCCAAGGGAAGATGCTGAGTCACCGTCGGGCTGTACGCAGCCCGCATGTTGTCGATGTGCTGCTGTGAGAACGGCCTGGTCGCGCCGGTCTGTGGGTAAAGCGGCGGCGTGTAGAACCAGGCGTCGCTCACCAGTCCAACGGACTTCCCTTCTCCGTTCGTCGCGAGCCAGTCAGCAGCCTCGTCACGAGGATCGTCATTAGCCATCCATGAAGACATGATCACTGATCGGCCCAGGCCGCCCGAAACCATTCCGCCGAGGCCAAGAATCCCCAAGAAACCGACGACTTTCCAGTACTGATTCTCCTTCTTGTGAGCCTCGCTGACCATCCAGGCGAAGCCCATCGCCAGCACCGGCATCAGGGGCAGCGTGTACCGCAGGAACTTGATATCTGCCCGCCCGATGAGGAAGTAGTAAACGACAGCAAACAGCCCGACAGCGATGGCCCAAGGCTGCTTCTTTATTCCCGCCCAAACAAGCCCGACCAGCCCCATCAGCGTGAGCAGTGTCCCAAACCCATAGGTCAGGTTGGCCAGGTGGTAGATAAACCCGGGAGATGTCGCGGCAAAGACGGTGCCGTGGCCCTCTTGCGTGTGGGTCATCTCATACTTGAAGTCCTTCCAGAAGACTTCCGACTCCAGGAGTATGCCGGGGGTTGTGATGAGGAACGCCGCGATTCCGGCTCCAATCCCTGCGGCCAGCAGCTTGAGACGTGACTCCTTCGGGCAGGACATGACGAGCACGCCCGCCAACGGGAAGAGACCGAGAATTCCCGTGTATTTCACTCCTGCACTGAGCCCGGCAAAGACTCCTGCCAGGATCACCCACTTCATCAACGGCGGATCAGATTCAGACTCATCCGGGATCAAACGCAGCGTCCAAAACAGACTGCAGACGAGGAAAAAAACAGCAAGAACATCAACCGTCTGGAAGCGTGAGTGCACGACCATCCCAGGCGCAACAGCCACCGCGGCAGCACCGAGAATCGCGGCAAAGGTAACCACTCTTCGGCGCATCATCGCCCAGACCAGCCAGACAATCCCGGCACCGGCCAAGCAGCTCACAATCCGCCCGGCCATGTGCATCTTTCCGATGGCCAAGGCCGACTCTGTTTCGCTGATCTGACCGTCAGCGTCCAGGTCAGGACTGCCGCCGTAGGCGGACGCCAAATCACTAGCAACACGCAGCGTGGTCAGATAGAGCGTGCCGTAGTTATAGAACCCCGGCGTAAAATCGAACTTAGCGGGCTCGACCTGCTGGCTGTAGCCGAGAATGACCGTCTCATCAGGGTGGTAGCTGTAGTGCCGATTCTCATTCGGCAGCCCCCAGCCGATCCCCCAGATGCGAAAACCAAGCGCCGCGATGAACAGCAGAAAGCCAATCAGGAATGCCTTTCGATCCACCCTAGCCAGGGCATCCTGAAGGCCGCTCATTCAGCAGTGCCCTTCTTGAGCTTAAGGGATGTGCGTCCCTTGATCTTCTGGACAGCGACCGACTTCTGGACATCCAGCTTCAGAAAGACCTCCCATCCGCCTTTCGATTCGGCGAAGGCGCTGAGCGTCAGTCCGGTCTTCATGTCAAGCCGGAAGATGATCTTGGCGTCCATCGTGAGCGGCATCTTTGCCAAATCAGATTCCCGATCCGAGACGCCGTAGAGTTCATTGAGCCATGGCGCCGCGTCCGTATCCAGGTTCAGTGTGGCCGTGATCTGGTGGATATCGATTCCTTTCCACTGCTTGACGCCATCAAAAGTGAAGGTGTAGTCGAGCCGCTGATTCACGGTCTTCCCAGACTTCATTTTCTGCGGCTGATAGCTGACCGTCCTCTCCCAGGTGTCACCAGGAACAACCTCGTCAAACGGAAGCTTGGGAGCGAAGTCGAGCGACGAATTCAGGTCTCCCACGAACATCGCCAATCTCTGAAGCTCTTCGATCATCGCGAGAGCTTCAGGTCCATCTTCCACTCGACCTTTTCTTCGTGGGTCACAGGCGCAGATTCGGCTGTCTCCCCATCGATGATGTACATGATCGGACGCTCGTAGAGCACCGAGGCGAAGCCAGCCGGTGTGAGGTCCTTCACGGCCATTGTGAAGTCGTAATTAATGTCAACAGTCGAGGGGTGGAAGTAGGCCAGTGGATAGGCCTTCGTCTCCAAAAGCATGAACGACTTGACCTCGTAAGCATGGGTCTCACCCTTTTGAAATGTTCGAACAAGTTCAACCGGGTCATCCACGGAGTGGATGGCCGCAGCCATAATTAGTGCTGAGAGCATTTTCAGCTCTATTTTATCTCAGCGCCTGCTTCGCGATGATCATCCTTTGGATTTCGCTGCAGCCTTCTCCGATTTCAGTCAGTTTTGCGTCGCGCCAGAGCTTCTCGACCAGATAGTCGTATGTCATGCCCCGGCCGCCGTGGATCTGGATCGCCCGGTTGGTGACTCGGTTAGCTGCCTCTGAGGCAAACAGCTTCGCCATTGAGCTGATTGAGACGACGTTCTCGCCTCGATCGAGCATTGCGCAGCCCTTCGCGACCAGCAGCCGCGCTGCTTCGATGTCGGTGGCGCTGTCCGCGATCATATTCTGCACGGACTGCATGTCCGCCAGACGCCGCTTGAACTGCTCGCGCTGCTTGGAGTACTCCACAGTCAGCTCATGCGCCTTCTCGGCAATGCCGAGGGCCATTCCAGCGATGCCCAGCCTGCCGCGGTAGAGCAGGCCGATCGCCTCTTCAAAGGTGCAGGGAGTGTGCCAGGCGACTGCTTTGTTCAGCTCAAACCGGACCGTGTTGGAGGCGCTGACTCCCACAGTATTGATCCGCTCAGTAACGGTGAATCCCGGCTGGTCGGTCTCCATCAGGAAAGCGGACAGCTCCGTCTCGCTGGTCCGGGCCATCATGATGATCAGGTCAGCCTTGCCGCCGTTCGTGATAAACATCTTCTCGCCGCTGATCTCGAAGTAGCCGGGCTTGTCGGCCATGGGAGTCGCGACGGTCTTGACTCGACGTGCATCTGATCCGGCGTCAGGCTCCGTGAGCCCCCAGGCGAGCTTGATCTTCCCTTCCATGCAGCCAGGCAGGTACTTGTCTTTCTGGTCCTGCGAACCGAACGTGACGATATGCCCCAGACAGAGTGCATTGATCGCAGCCACATTCATTGCAAGCGCCGGGTCACCTTTGGCCAGCTCGCGGCAGGCCGAAACAAAAGCTGTGCAGGATCGACCAGCGCCACCCATTTCAGTTGGCACGGTCATGTTGAGGATATCCAGACTGCCGAGCTTCTCCCAGATGTCATCGGGGAAGGCTCTCGCCTCTTCCCAGGCACGGGTGTTGGCGAGGAGATAGTCAGACGAGAACTGGCGGACCTGATCAACGAAGCGGGCTTCATCGCCCTGCAGCGTTGGGATCAGGCATCCATCAGACGACGGTGTCTTTTGGGATGCGGACATTGGCAGGAATTCTACTGGCTCCGTCAACAAAAAAACGGGTCCGAGTCCACAAATAGGAACTCGAACCCGTGCAATCACTGCCTTGCGGCAGAAACTGTTTTTGTTAGGCTGTTGCCTGTTTCACCAGGTCGCGGAAGGCATCCATGTCGTGGATAGCCAGCTCGCTCAGCATCTTTCTGTTCACGGTCATGCCCTTTTCGGTCATGCCGTGGATCAAAACGTTGTACTTGGTGTCGCACTCGGCGCATGCAGCGCTGATTCGTGCAATCCACAATCTTCTGAAGTCCCTCTTCTTGTTTCGACGATCGCGGTACGCATAGTTGCCGCTCTTCATCAACTGCTCGTGGGCGTTCTTGAAGTTTGTGCTCTTTCTCTGGAAGTAACCGGATGCTCTCTTCAGCACTTTCTTGTGCCGCTTGTGGCGCATCAGGCCTCTTTTTACTCTTGCCATTTCTTCTTATTTCCTCGTTTCTTTTGTCATTACCGGTTCCCAGCCCATCATGGGCGGTGGCGGTAGAGGGTGATCAGCTCGGCTGCCTTAGAGGGCGAGCATGCGGCGGATCCGCTTCTGCTCGGCCTTGGCCAGCTCTGTCGGCTGATCGAGTCGGCGCTTTCGGCTCTTACTCTTGTGGAAGAACATGTGGCTGTTGTTTGCACGTCGCCGCATGATCTTGCCAGTTCCAGTAATCTTGAACCGCTTAGCTGCCGTCTTGCTTGTCTTGATTTTCGGCATCGCTGCTTCCTGTTGGTGTCGACTTGGGATTGATGATCATCACCATATCCCGATTGCTCAGTGCGGGGTCCTTGTCCCGCTTCCCGAGATCAGCAAGAGATTCTGCAATCATCAGGAGCTTTTCTCTTCCCACTGCGGGATGAGCCAGTTCTCTCGGCCGGAACCTGCAAACGATGCGAACTTTGTCGCCCGCTTTCAGGAACTTCGTGGCCTTTCTGACGATGACTTGAAGGTCATGCTCAGCCGTACCAGGCCTGAGACTTATACCCTTTACTTCTTGCGTCTTCTTCTTGTTTTCCTTTCGGAGCTTGTTCTGCTCGTACTTCCAGCGGCCGTGATCGATGATCTTTGCAACTGGGGGCTGGGCCTTTGGTGCCACTAGGACAAGGTCTAGGCCTTCTGACTCAGCCTTAGCCAAGGCATCCTGTGCTGACAGGACTCCAGCCTGTTCTCCATCGGATCCGATTAGCCTCAATTCGCTGAACCGCAGCAGCCGTCTGTTGATATCCGGCGGCGGCTCGCGACGAGTTCGTCCTCTGGGACGCCTTATCGGAATGCTCCTCGTTTCAATTTCGCCATAATTAGCACCGCAATTATGACTCTCAGCCTATCGGCAAGTCAAACAGGCAGGAGGCCATTTGGCTGGGTATTCTCCTTGTTCGAGCACCATTCTGCAAAGGAGCAGATCAACTCATAATGCCCCTCAACATCAAGCGCATCTGTGTAATTGGCGCGGGAACCATGGGAAGCGGGATCGCTGCGCATCTTGCAAACCTTGGTTTTGACGTCACTCTGCTCGACCGCTCACGAGAAGAGGCCCAGACCGCATTCGATCGGGCGAAGAGGGCCAGACCTCCGCACTTCTATCTGCCGCAGACGGCAGACACGATCACAATCGGGTCCATTGAAGATGACCTTGATCTGATTCGGGAAGCAGATTGGGTCTGCGAAGCGATCGTCGAGAAAGAGCAGGTCAAGAAGGCTCTCTTTTCGCTCATCGAGCCTCTATTGAAACCGGAGGCCATGGTGACGACAAACACGAGCGGCCTTCAGATCAAGCTGCTCGCAGAAGGCAGGTCTGAGGACTTTCGCAGGAAGTTCATGGGGACGCATTTCTTCAACCCTCCGCGCCACCTCAAACTTCTTGAGCTGATCCCTACGCCAGACACATGTGAAACCGTCATCACTGAGATGACTGAGTTCTTGGAAATGCACGCCGCCAGGCGAGTCGTGGTGGCCAAGGACACTCCAGGATTCATCGCAAACCGCTACGGAATGTGGTGCATGTTCAGAGCGGTCCATTCTGCAGAGAAGCTCGGGCTGAGCGTTGAGGCCGTAGATGCCATTACGGGCCCATTTCTTGGCCGGCCAAAATCTGGCAGTTTCCGCCTGAATGACCTTGTCGGCATCGACATCATGCAGGACATCGCTCAGAACCTCACCTTGCGATGTCGGAATGACAGCCACACCGACGTCCTCCGGGCACCCTATTCAATTCAGTTCCTGCTCGAAAAAGGGTGGCTCGGCTCAAAGGTCGGCCAGGGCTACTATAGAAAAGAGGGCCGCGAGCTCGTCGTCCTCGACCTGGTAACGCACGCCTACAGGCAGCGACAAGAGCCAGATATCCCCTCGATCAGAGAGTATGGTCGCCTGCCGATCGCCGAGCGGATCACCGAAACGCTTGCCTCCCGGGACGAGGCAGGGGAATTTCTGCGCGAGTACCTGGTTCCAACACTCCAGTATGCGAACCTGATCAAGAGCGAAATCAGCTCGTCCGTTGAGGACTTTGATCGTGTCATGAAGTGGGGATTCGGGTGGCAGCACGGACCCTTCGAGCTGATCGATATGATCGGTCCAGAGAAGCTGGGCATCCCAGGCGGACATTTTTACGAAGACGGCAAGGTCCGCTCGTTTGACGGTGGCTACACTCCCGTGAAGTCCGAGCCCGCGTTCAAAACTACGAGAGACTTCCCCATTCTCAGGGCCTCGGAAGACTACTGCCTGAGAGATTTTGGCCACGGCGTGACTGGTGTCTGCCTCACGACAAAGATGGGAGTCTGGACTCCAGAAGCCGTCCAGGGGGTCTCAGAAGAGCTGGATCGCGGCAAGATCAAGCGCCTCGTTCTCACAAGCGAAGCACGGGTCTATAGCGCGGGATACGACCTGCGACACTTATTCTCCCTCATGCAGAAGGAGAACTGGGACGGGCTCGATCACAGCCTGAAGGCCTTCCAAGATCTGGGCGTCAAGCTGGGCAAGATCCCCAGCGTTTCAGCAGTTCATGGCCTCTGCATCGGCGGCGGCTGGGAAATGGCAGCTTCGTGCTGCAGAACTGTGGCGTCACCAGAAACCCAATTTGGGCTGCCTGAATCCAGGGTCGGCGTCCTGCCAGGCGGCGGCGGCACCGGCATCATGCGCCTCCGCATGCAGACAAGCGCGAAAGACCTCGCCGATGCCGCTGTGCGTATGTCCCGCGGCTCCCTCTCGTCGAATGCAGACGAAGCGAGAACCCACGGCTACCTCCGACAGCGCGACGTGACGATCTATCACCCAGACCGGCTCATCGTGGCGGCGATCGAAGAGGCGCGCAAGGTTGAAGTCGTGCCGCGGCCGGTGTGGGAAGAGATTTCTGGACCCGTTGTCGGGATGGCCGACCGCGAACTCGAACAGCTCAAATCGCGAGGCGAGCGCTCTGACCACGACCTTCATATCGGCGACCGAATCAAGTCGATCATCGGCAAGGCTGAGTCGTTCGAAGAAGCC
>JALGYA010000210.1 GCA_029824475.1 Fimbriimonadia bacterium
GTGAGCCGAAATCCGATCCTCAAACCGCTCGATACGATCAGCAATCGCGACGCTCTTATCGACGAGGACGGCAGCGAGGCCTTCTGGCCGGAGTCAGACTTCATCATTGGAAATCCCCCTTTCCTGGGTGACAAGAAGATGCGCGGTGAGCTGGGTGATGACTACGTTGATCGCGTTCGAGGCCTGTTCGAAGGGAGAGTTCCTGGGAGCGCTGACTTCGTCACGTTTTGGTTCGAAAAGGCGGGGGAGCAGATTCGAAGCGGCCATGCCAAGGGCTTTGGCCTAGTCGCTACAAATGGCATTCGCAAGGGCTCAAACAACGATGTTCTTCGACGGGCGATCGCAGAAGAGAGTGTTATTTTCAACGCCTGGTCTGATCACCCGTGGCATGACGAGTCAGGAGCTGCCGTTCGTGTTTCACTCGTCTCAATTGGAAGCAGCGCGCGATACGGTGATGAACAGCCGCTGCTGGATGGCGAACTGGTCCAAGAAATCATGCCGGGCCTCACTTCAGCGGCGTCCAGCGGAGGAGTGGATCTAGGCACAGCAATGCCGCTCAAATCCAATCAAGGCATGTCCTTTAACGGGCTCTGTCTTGCTGGCGATTTCCGCGTTCCGGCGGAAACAGCCCAGAACTGGCTGCTGGAGCCGAACCCCAGTGGCCAGCCGAACTCAGATGTTCTGCGTCCGCTCTACAACGGCAAGGACATCTCGGCAAGGTGGAAAGGCCAGTGGGTGGTTGACTTTGGCCTGATGGAGGAAGAGGAGTCCGCGATGTATGCCGCACCCTTCCTTTGGGTGGAAGAGAAGGTCAAGCCTCTGAGGGTCCAAAACAAGCGGGCTTCCAGGAGACGCAATTGGTGGAAACACGGAGAAAACCGGCCCGGTATGAGGGCTGCATTGACCGGACTTGAACGCTATCTCATCACGCCAGAGACCGCCAAGCATCGGTACTTCGTTTGGCTGGAACCTCATGAGGCGCCTGAGCACGGTTTGGTCGTCTTCTCGACAGCGGATTCCGGTGTTTTTGGGTCGCTCCAGAGTCGTATTCACCTTGTCTGGATGCTGGCCACCGGGAATCGTCTTGGAATTGGAAACGATCCTCGTTACAATTCATCAAAGGTGTTTTGGACGTTCCCACTTCCAGACACAGATGATATGCAACACGGTGAAATCAAGGTGGCTTCAGAAGAACTAGATAGACTGAGGCGAAGCTGGCTCAACCCACCAGAGTGGACTGAAACCGAGCGCCTGGAATTCCCCGCTACAGTTGGCGGGCCATGGCACAGCTGGATTCCCAACGCCGATGCGCTGGAGCCCGGCAGCGTACACCAAGCCCAGTATGTTCGGACTAAAGCCAAGCCAGGCCATGAGGCCGACCTCAAGAAACGAACACTGACCAATCTCTACAACGACCGACCAGCATGGCTTGACATCCAACATAAGAAGCTGGACGAAGCCGTCGCCGCAGCCTACGGCTGGCCAGCCGATCTGCCTGATTCAGAGATTCTCAAGCGCCTTCTTGAACTCAACCTTGAACGGGCCGCACTTGAGAAGTGAAAGCCGCATGAAGATCTGTAGGGCAAACTTTCGAACCACACCACCAGGAATGGTATCCTTGCGTCTACATGTCTGACGACTGGCTGGTGCTGAGGGGCGCGAAGGGGCACAACCTTAAGGAGATCGATGCGGCGATTCCTATGGGGCTGTTTGTTTGCGTCACTGGCGTCAGCGGCAGCGGCAAGTCGACGCTGGTTCAGGACACGCTTTTCCCGAGGCTGATGTTCGAGGTCTATGGAACTCGCGGCGCCTGGGAGCCGCATCAGTCGCTAACCGGAGCTGACCAGTTTGACAAGGTCATCGACATCGATCAGAGCCCGATCGGGCGGACTCCGAGATCCAATCCTGCGACATATACCGGCACGTTCGATCAGATCCGAACGCTCTTTGCCCTCACCCCAGACTCAAAAATCAGAGGCTACAAACCAGGCCGGTTCAGCTTCAACGTGAAGGGCGGGCGATGCGAATCATGCCGAGGCGACGGGATTATCAAGATTGAGATGCACTTCCTGCCGGACGTGTATGTTCCGTGCGAAGTCTGTGCAGGGCGAAGGTACAGCCGCGAAACCCTTGAGGTCAAGTACAAGGGCAAGTCGATTGCCGATGTGCTCGAGATGACCATCGAAGAGGCATGCGAGTTCTTCCAGCCGATCCCGAAGATCTATCGCAAGCTGATCACGATGATGGACGTGGGCCTGGGCTACCTCCGCATGGGCCAGCCTGCGACGACGCTGTCTGGCGGTGAAGCGCAGCGCGTAAAGCTCGCATCCGAACTAAGCAAGCGGGCCACGGGTTCAACGCTCTACATCTTGGATGAGCCGACTACTGGACTCCATTTCGAGGATGTTCGCCGGCTGCTGGGCGTTCTCCACCGTTTGGTTGACCAGGGCAATACGGTGCTTGTTATTGAGCACAACCTGGACGTCATCAAAACCGCCGACTGGATCCTCGACCTCGGCCCCGAAGGGGGCGACGGCGGCGGCCAGATCGTTGCCCAAGGGACCCCGGAAGAAGTCGCAAAGGTCGAGGCAAGCCATACGGGCGCCTTCCTGAAGCGGACCCTCAAGTAGTCGATGTAACGGTCGCAAGGCCGGCGCGTTCTAGCCCTTGGAGACGCGTTAAATGTCTGACTCAGTTTTCTTTTCGATAGGCGAGATGCTCAAGATCGTCTAC
Source organism: Fimbriimonadia bacterium (assembly GCA_029824475.1). Lineage (GTDB taxonomy): Bacteria > Armatimonadota > Fimbriimonadia > Fimbriimonadales > Fimbriimonadaceae > JALGXY01. The sequence goes on from JALGYA010000210.1 coordinate 2,734, forward strand.
CATTTCCTGCTCAGCATCACACTCCCCATGGCGATCATCGTCGGCGCTGCGATCGTGGCTTACGCGGTCAAAGGGTCGGTGATGGACCGGAAAGGGCAGGACCTTTCAAAGTCGTTTGGAAGCATCTTCGCGTACTGCTTCACGGGGATTTTCATCATCTGCGCCTGGACCGGGCTCAAGAGCGTTGAATCCCTCGCCCAAGACAAGATCTACAGGAAGCGATCCCAGGCGACCAGCGAAGAGCCGGTGATCAAGGCTCCGCCGATCGAGCAGGCGGGCCCGGTTGCAGCGACGATGGTCGAGAAGACTTACCGGCGGACGCTGACGCTCCCCCCTGCGTTCTTCGAGCGCATCGGCGCGGAAGGCGTCGGCGTGCTGTCGCCGTACCTCGTTGATCCGAGCACAGAAAACGTCCGGAGCATGGTCGACAGCTTTCGAAGGAGCGGCGGCGACGTTGTGTTTTCACGCGAGCTAACGAGGGCCGATGAGAGCCCCGTGAGGTTCGACTCTGCTGACGTTGACGTCTCATTCAAGCGGCTCACAGGCCGCGCATATCATGTCGATTTCGCCGCCGAGTACGTGTTCACCAATGAGTTGGACACACCAGTTGAGGGGCGATTCCTTTTCTATCCTCCGCAGAACGGAGGCACGATCCAGGGCTTGAAGGTCGAAGTGGATGGGGAACGCGTTGATGAGCCTGATGAGCGAGGCAACTTTGTCTGGCTCGGGGAGATCGGGCCTGGCGAAGAGAAGCACGCCTCAGTGAGCTACGAGTCGGACGGGACCAGCAGCTGGAACTACCAGCTTGGCTCGACCAGGCGCCGCGTGCGCGACTTTCGCCTGACAGCTTCGATAGACGGTCCGATTGAGTTCCGATCAGGGACAATTAACCCTTCGAGCCGCGACGACAAGACCGTCGAATGGCGGCTGAACGACGTTCTGACTTCGCAGAGATTGGGGCTTGTCTTTCCGGAAGATATTGCCGCGCGTGATCGATTCCTAGATTCGCTTGGAAGCCTCCCGGTAACGATGGTGGTCATGCTGATGGCTCTGGTTGTCGCTGGGATGCGGACAGGACGGACGGTGTCGCCGAAGCGGCTTGCACTCGCTGTCGTGACTGTTGTCGTCGGGCTCGGTTCAAGTGCAGCGCTCTATGAACTGTTGGGCTACTCGCCTTCGGTCTTTTTCGGCTCACTGCTTGCTGCGGCTGCATCTGCGGCGGTTGTTGAGTGGAGGTCCATTGCTCTGCTCCTGCCCGTCGCACTACTGCCGGCAGCGTCGCTTTCGAAAGATTACGCAGATGCTTGGCTTCTGCTGTTGGCAGGAATCGCAGTTGTGCTGTTGGTCTCACCGCTCTATTCGCGTCAGCAGGCTGAATGAGCCCGATCCGCCCGATCCTCTAGGCTTGCGGAACCGGCGATGTGACCGGCATACTGGCGGCTGTGATCATTCCTGTCGCTGCCGCCGCAATCCAGACTCCGGCCAAGCCGAACATCGTGCTGATTCTGGCCGATGATTTTGGTTGGGGTGACGCTCAGCCTTATTGGAGCGAGTCGCTGATCCCGACTCCAAACCTGAACAGGCTGGCGGAAGGCGGAATGCGGTTTACCGATGCTCACAGCCCGTCATCTGTGTGCACGCCTACGCGCTACGGCATCATGACCGGCCGATATGCCTGGCGGACGAGGCTGAAGAATGGCGTGATCTGGCAGTGGGAGCCGCCGTTGATTTCTCCCGAAGAGCTGACCCTGCCAGAAATGCTCAAGGAAGAGGGCTACAGAACCGCGATGTTCGGCAAATGGCACCTGGGATGGCGCTGGCCGACGCTGGACGGCGAGGCGCCGAAGTGGTCCAAGGCGGAGACGAACATCGACTTTGGCGGACGCATCGCGGGCGGCCCGATCGACTCCGGATTCGATCACTACTTTGGCGATGGAGTGCCGAACTTCTCTCCGTACGCCTGGATGAAGAACGACCGAATGATGACCACCAACTTCCGGCCGAAACCGAATCGGCTGTTTGGCCATATGGGGCCGTTCACGCCTGGGTGGCGACTCGATGAAGTGATGCCGCGCATCACGCTTGAGGCGACGCAGTGGGTTGAAAGGCGGGAAGCGAACGACCAGCCATTCTTCCTCTACTTCCCACTCACGGCACCGCACACGCCGATCTCACCCCATGCGGATTTCAAGGGGCTCAGCAAGGCTGGCGACTACGGCGATTTTGTGGCAGAAGTCGACTGGTCTGTCGGTGAGATCATGAAGGCGCTAAAGCAGGCGGGGAAGGCAGAGAACACTCTCTTCATCTTTACAAGCGACAGTGGCTCGGTCTCTAGGGTCAGCAGCCGCGGTGCGCCGCGGTCCGTGCTGAAGCAGTTCGGGCACAACTCGAGCGGTCCTTGGCGAGGGCAGAAGTCTG
>JALGYA010000211.1 GCA_029824475.1 Fimbriimonadia bacterium
CACAATCGTGATCGAAGGCTTTAGAAAACAGCAACACAACCCGACTGTATAATAGTCCTTAAGGAGCAAGGATGCGACTTTATCGATTTAAGCTGGTGACCCTCCCGTTGGCAATGATGCTGGTGTGCTTTGTCACAGCCCAGCAGGATGCCTACCGACTGAGGCAGGAGGATGTGCTCCACATCCAGGTTCGCCGCCTCGTCAGCACCACGCCCGACGTTGATCAGGATGTCGCCGTCGATCAGAACGGCTACGTCAACCCGCCCTTCCTGGCGCCCATCAAAGCCGAAGGCATGACGATCGTCGATCTTGAGAAAGACCTTCGAACCAAGTACGTCGCACTCTTCAAACTTCAGCCTGAGCAGACCCTGGTTTCGGCGATAATCACGTCCTACAGGCCACTAAGAGCGAGCGTTGTTGGGGCAGTCCCCAAGCCAGGCACTTACACCTTGAAGCCCGGTGATACGCTCCTCACGCTGCTCAGCCAAGGCGGCGGCACGATGCTCAAGAATCAGGCAAACCTGAAGCGGGCATCTTTGATCCGTGGCGGCTCACGCGAGGCGATCCCCGTCGATTTGGAAGCGTTGTTTTTTGCAGGTGATTTGTCGCAGAACTACCAGGTGATGGACGGCGATCAGCTGATCGTCCCTGAGCTTCGGCAGCTTGAAAACACGGTGGTCGTGTGGGGCACAGTCCTCAAAGGCGGCCCTCAGCCGTTCACCCAGGGCATGCGCGTCATGGACGCCATCGTCGTGGCGGGCGAGATTCCCAAGAAGTCCAAGTACAGCGGCACGCTGGTCATTCGGCGCAAGAAGGGCTCTGAAAACGAGCACATCCGGATCCACTGCGATATGGTCGACTTCATCCGCAAGGGCGACTCGAGCCAGAACATCCTTCTCCAGCCCCGCGACATCGTGTTCGTCCCAGATTCCGGCAACCCGGACATGAACGGCATCAACTCGTTCCTGAGCTTCATGTTCCTGCTGGACCGAGTCGGGCTGAACGTGTTTGGGAATTAGTCTGCCTGACGCAGCGTCAGCAGACTCACCTCAGGCGGACAGAACAGCCGCGACGGGGGACCCGTTGTCGCTAGACCACGACTCACATAAATAGGAACCGGTGCGTCCAAGTAGAACCCCTTGCGATAGATCTTCCCTAGCGTCGAGGTCATGGGCGCCCAGCCCCAGGGCGCGATGAACTGGCCGCCGTGGCTGTGGCCGCTCAGCATCAGCTCCGGCCCTTCCGGGAGCCGCAGAACCGTGTCCGGTTCGTGCCACAGGATCACCAGCGGCTTCGTCGGATCGCTGGCCGATAGCGCCTCAGCTGGCTTGTCCTGGCCAGCGTTTGCGGAGTCGATGCCGACCCAGCTGATCTCGTCGGCGGTCACCGCCTCGTTGCGAAGCAGTTGAATCCCCAGCGGATCAAATATCGGAAGCAGTCGGTCGGGAGTGTCTCCCAGGTAGTCGCGGTTGCCGGGAATCGCAATCTTCGGGCCCCTAAATCGTCGAAGCTCTGAAAGCCCCTCAGCTAGGAGGTCGTCCACCCCGTCCTGCCACATCCCGACGTAGTCGCCGACCAGAATCACCGCGTCCGGGTCGCCCAGGAGGACGGCCTCCACCGCCCGCTTGCATTGCGAAAGTGTCAGCTTGCCAGGCCGTAAATGGAGGTCAGCCAGCAGGCCGATCCGATAGCCCTCCATCTCATGAGGCCACCTTGGCAGACGAAGCGTCTGCTCCTCAACAACAAGCTTCCGAGTCTCGAAAAGCATGCCGTACGCGAGAAGCCCAAGGCCCGCACCCAACGTTCCCGCCACCACCTTCTCAAAACTCATCTGTGTGGAAAGTTTAGCTCAGCACACACTGATTTGACCGCACGGCATCGGTGTAAGATCGCGCCATGATTCGGACAGCGTTGATCGGATGCGGCGGCTTTATGCACCACAGGACCTCCCAAATCCTGGCGGTGAAGGAGGCCGAAGTCTGCGCCCTCTGCGATCCAAACCCGGAGGCCCTCACTTCGATCAAAGACAGATACCCTGAGCTGCTAGACATCCCCACTTTCGCGGACCATCAAGCCCTGCTCCAAGAAGCAAAGCCGGAGGCGGCGATCATCGCAACCCCCCACTCGATGCACGTTGACCACGTAAGAAACTGCCTCAGAGCAGGCGTTCACACGCTCATCGAAAAGCCGCTGGCGTGCACAGCCCAAGACTGCCGCGACCTCATCGAAGAGAGGGACCAAAGCGGCTGTGTCGCAGCCGTCTCCTACCAACGCCACGGCTCGCCCCTTTTCCAGCACATGCGCGAGATCATCCTCTCCAAACGGTTTGGCAAGGTGCTGATGCTCAACAGCCACCTTTCGCAGGACTGGCTCAAGAACACCGTGGGCCTGTGGCGTCAAGACCCGATCATCTCAGGCGGAGGGCAGCTCAACGACTCCGGCAGCCATATGATCGACATCCTGCTTTGGATCACTGGGCTGCGGGCCGAGTCGATTCAGGCCTTCATCGACAACCGAGGCGCGGATGTCGACATCAACTCCGTCGTCAATATCAAGTTCAAAGGCGGTGCGACTGGAAGCCTGACCATCATCGGAGACGCCCCGATCTGGCATGAGCGCCATGCGATCTGGCTGGAAGACGCCGCCCTTATTCTTGAAGGAGATAAGCTCACAATTCACGAACGAGGCAAAGACCCCGAAGTCTTGGAGGACTGGGCGGAAGGCAGAACCCCTGACGCAAACTTCATCGCGGCTATTCAAGGTGAGGAGTCAGTTCTGGCTCCGTTCGAGTGCGGGCTCGCCACACTTGAATTGACCGAATCGGCCTGGCGTTCTGCCGCAGCAGACAGTTCGACAGTTGCAGCATCGTAACTTCGCGTTCAAGATTGGCTAAACTCTGGCGGTGCCGATTTTTGCTGCCGCCGTAGTCGCCTTCATGGCGGTTCCCACGATCCCCGAGTTCCTGAAGGAGCATGTCGTGGAATCGAAGACAGGCCTCCTCACGACCCACGTGGAAGAGTCTGAAGGCAAGCTCTACCTGGAGCTTCCCGCACCAGGTGATGATGGGCTCGTCGGCGAGTATCTCTTTGTGTCAGGAATTCGCACAGGCCTGGGCTCAAACGATGTCGGTCTCGACCGGGGCAAGCTCGGGCCGAGCAAGGTCGTGCAGATCAAGCAGGCCAGCGGCAAGGTCATCTTTTACTCGCCGAATCTTGACTACCGAGCGATCTCCAGAAACCCCAACGAAGCAAGGGCGGTTCAGGAGTCGTTCGCACCGGCCATTCTCTGGGCGACCAAGCCAGTCGCCCGCAACGAGGACGGCGCATCACTGATCGACCTGACGGCCTATCTGGTCCGGGACGCCCACGGCGTGGTCAGGACTCTCGCAGGTTCAAATCAGGGCGCGTTTTCGCTCGACAAGGAGCGCAGCCTCCTGCTCACCGATGAGTGCCTTTCGTTCCCCGACAATCTCGAATTCGAGGCCGCGCTCACATTCTCATCCAAGTCTCCCGGAAGCTTCGTGAGGCAGACAGCAGCCGACGCAAGCGCAGTCGTCATCCACCAGCACCAGTCGATCGTCGCCCTGCCTGACGATGAGTACGAACCGAGAGAATTCGACCCCCGAATGGGCTTCTTCAACCTTGAGTTTGCCGATTACGCCACACCGATTCACAAGCCTCTTGAGCGGCGCTGGATAGTGCGCCATCGGCTTCAAAAGGACGAGGACGCAGACGACAACAGCGTCATCGAGCCGATCGTCTACTACCTCGATCCCGGCGTCCCGCAGCCTGTTCGATCCGCTCTGCTCGACGGGGCAGGCTGGTGGGCCGAGGCGTTCGAGGCCGCAGGATTCAAAGACGCATACAGAGTGGAGATGCTCCCCCCTGGCGCGCATCCCCTCGACACGCGCTACAACGTGATCCAGTGGGTGCACAGGGCGACACGCGGCTGGTCGTACGGCGGCAGCGTTGTTGATCCTCGCACAGGCGAGATCATCAAAGGCCATGTTTCTCTAGGTTCGCTCCGAGTACGGCAGGACAGGCTCATCTTCGAAGGCCTCTTCGGGGCTCAGGACACAGGCAAGGGGCTTCCCAATGATCCGGTTGCACTCTCCTTGGCCCGAATCCGTCAGCTGGGAGCCCACGAGGTTGGGCACACGCTCGGCATGGCGCACAACTTCGCAGCGAGCACCTACGGTCGCGAGTCGGTCATGGACTACCCGTCGCCTCTCATCGAGATCGTAAACGGCAAGCTCGACGGGTCGAACGTCTACGACGTCGGCATCGGGGAGTGGGACAAGCTCGCAATCCGGTGGGGCTATGGAGAACTAACCGAAGGCAAGGAGCTGCTTGAACTCGAGGCGATGGTGCAGGAATCGAAGGACAAAGGCTACGTCTTTCTCAGCGACCAAGACGCCCGCTCTCCCGGCGCAGCCGAACCCCGGGCAGCGCTCTGGGACAACGGAAGCGACTCCGTGGAGTCCCTGCGAAACACCATGGCCGTCCGCGCCCTTTCGCTGGCAAACTTTGGGCCGAATCGACTGCCTTCCGATCTGCCGAGCTCCCAGCTGCACGAGGTCTTCGTGCCTGTCTATCTTCATCACAGGTATCAGGTGGAGGCTGCTGTGAAAACGGTTGGCGGCGTGCTCTATTCACACAGTTTGGAGGGCGATGGCAGAGCGAGGCCGCAGGCCGTGGCGGCACCGCAGCAGGACAGGGCGATCGACGCATTACTCGACTGTCTCGACCCGGAATTCCTGGCAATTCCAGCCCACATTACGCCTCTGCTGACTCCTCCAGCTTACGGCTATGGAGGGGGCAGGGAGCGATTCTCCTCGAAGGTTTCGCCCGCATTTGATCTGCTTGCCCCGGCCAGGGCTGGTGCGCAGCTCGTGCTGGATGGCCTGCTCAACACTCAACGCCTAGCCCGCCTTGACTACCAGGCGGCAGACGACGCGCTCATCCCTTCGGTGGATGGAGTGCTGGAGCGGCTCACTCGCAAGGTGTTCGAGACACGATCAGAACCTGCAGCCCAGGGCGCAATCCGGTCAGAAGTGCAGCATCTTCTGGTCAACGATCTCATGCGGGTCACCCAGAACGGCTCTGCACCGATCGGGGTCCGGTCAAAGGCGCGGGCAGCACT
>JALGYA010000212.1 GCA_029824475.1 Fimbriimonadia bacterium
TCCCGGAACTCCTCCCAAGTGAGCGGCCGGATGACACGCCGCGCATCTACACGCGCCCCCTCAAGGCCAGCGGCCGCGCGAGTGTAGGCGGGATCCTCGCCGAGTGCCCAGTACGTGGCACAGCATGCAGTCAGCCCGACGACGCCAGCACAAATGACCGGCCATCGCCTCTTCTTCCGCTTCTTCTCCGCCACAACCATAGTCTAGTGCACATCCGCCCTAATGCCGCCGATTGCTGATCTCATACATCGTGAAGATCAGCGCCAGGCCGCCTGCCACAGCCAGCGCGATGGACCACTCACCAACCGCCAGGGAAGTGCCAATCACCACCACGGGCAGCGTAAGGACGGTCATGGTGATCCGGTAGTCAGAGAGCACCCAATCGAGCATGTTTCCACTCAGTGGCCGGATGTGGTCAATGGGGTCTACTTTGGTGGAGCATCCCAGGCAGACGTCTCTCTCCTTGAGCCGAAGCCTGATGCCGCACATGACGCAGTAGCGGGCTCGCCGCTTGGGTCGAGGATCTTGGCCGCACTTGCGGCAGTACCTCACCCCATCGAGCCGCTCGCCTCCGCAGTAGTGACAAAAGATGGCCATCAGGATCTGGGGCCAACACTCCTAGCCGCCCCTACTGTTGATTACGCTGGAACGACAACTTGGTTCAGGAATCGGCATGGCCCTTCGCCCCTGACGCCCAGCTGCCCGATGGGTAGAATACGCCCTCAGACGAGACGCCTCGTCCCGCCTCACAGGCCGAAGTAGCTCAGTGGTAGAGCAGCTCTTTCGTAAAGAGCAGGTCGTCGGTTCAAATCCGATCTTCGGCTCCAGTTTCCACTTCCGTTGATGGGCAGTTAGGTGCCGTTCAGCAGATCAATGATCGCTTGTGCTGAAGCAGTGAGCGAATCAGCATCCACTTCAGAGATCTTTCCTCCGCTCTGAGCTTGGACTGAGGCGATGAAGGCCTCAAGCGCATTGACGGCCGCAACGTCGTTGTGCTCGTTCAAGTCGTCCAGGGCACGCCTAACCGCCTCCAATTTGGCGTCCAGGCCATTTTCTATTCCTGAACCAAGATTCAGATCGACTACGATCTGCAGCAATTCTTCAACCAAGGGGACTGCAGGATTCTCAGGTGTCACACCCAGTGAAACCACAATGGCACTTCCGCCGCGATAGCTGGTTGTGAAGGTCCAGGGAGTGCCGATAATGATTTCCATCAATCCGTCGCCATCAGCATCTCCAAGACCGCTTACTGCGGTGCCAAATTCCTCGTAAGGTGTAACGCCATAAATGGTGCTCAAGGCAATTCCGCGCCTTCCAGAATAGACCGTGACTTTCCCAATCGGGTAGTTGTTCTCGTCTCTGTAGAACTGGTCTGAGACGATGAAATCGTCAAAGCCATCACCATCGACATCACCTGCTCCGCTAACCGCTTTTGCGTAATCTGGACCGCCCGAATATTGGTGAATAACGGACCAGTTACGACCAGAGTAAACATAGGCGTCCCCTTCGAACGTGTTCGGGACCGAACCGGGAGCCCCGACAATGATGTCCTCAACGCCGTCCCCGTTGACATCGCCTGATCGACTCAGTGCTGATCCGAAAGAGGCAAATCCAACCTCACCGTAGAGGGTAGTGAGCACAGAGCCTGTCCTTCCCGAAAAAACCCGCACGCTGCCAGAATTTGCGAGGGCGCCCTCATCAGACGGTGCTCCGACCATGAAGTCCGCATACCCATCTCCGTTCATGTCGCCTGCGTCACTGACTGAAAACCCGAATCTGTCACCAGCTGTTGAGTGAGAATCCAGCAAATAGAGGACTGAGCCGTCTGCGCCGGAAAAGACCCTCGCGACCCCTGAAGTTCTGCCGTTGCTTTCGTCGAACATTGATCCGACTATCACGTCAGAGTGGCCATCCGCATTGACATCACCTGCACCGCTGACAGAGAATCCAAACTCATCGTGAACAGGGGCTCCAGCGAGCGTAAGCAGCAGCAAGCCTGTATCGCCCGAGTAAACAAATGCCAACCCGGCATTTGTTCCACTCGGATGACCGTGAGGCGCCCCAACAACAAAATCAGGCACGCCATCAGCATCAACATCGCCGGCTCCGCTCACCGATTTTCCGAAGGTTCCGCCGTGCCGAATACCGTATACAACGTGGATTAAAGAACCGTCTTTGCCCGAGTGAACTCGAGCAAGTCCCGGGCGAAGACCAAGGGGATTCGCTCCAGCGGGCTCACCGATGACAAAATCCGGGCAGCCATCTGCGTTGACATCGCCCACGTCGCTGACAGACCTGCCAAGTTCATCATAGGGGGTGTCCCCCAGATATGTATAGAGCGTGGTTTGGGCCGGTGCCGTGATCGCGAATGCCGCAATGGCTGGAATGATGCTGAGTCTTGAAATTGCTGGTGACTTCATGGGTCCTCTCATTTGAAGGAGCTTGGTGCCTACTCTCAATCTATCATAAATGCCAGGTACTGGCTGCCATGATGCGAAGACACCGCAAATGTACCGGGCCAATTATTGGACTATATTGATGTTTCGACCTCGTCAATTTTGCTGCGAGTGACCGGCTCCCAGGATCAAAACTGATACTCGGCGATATTGTCCGCATCGAACGTTACCAGCGTGCCTGCGATGACCACATTGTTCTTGATAACCGTGATTTCGCCCTTGCCAGGCACATTGAGTACAACACCCGGCTTGATCTCCAGGCCGTTCGCGGTGATCTCAGCAGCTAGATAGGCAGCAACATCACCGATGTCTGCCGGATCCCAGAGCTGGAATGCTGGGACGACGCCGTTCTCGACAAACTTCCGCAGCTCGTTGGGTGTTCCAAGACCAGTCAGCACCACGCCTTCGCCCTTGGCGTTCTTGCCACCAGGATAGACACCCCGCTGTGAGAACACTTGAGCTGCCGCAGCCATCCCCACGGTAGTCGGCGAGATGATCCCCTTCAGATTCGGGTGCTTGACCAGCAGAGCCTCTGTTTCAGTTGCCGATTTCTGAGGCTCGTCATCGCCATAGGCGATCTCGACGAGGCTCATTCCCGCAAACTTAGGATCCTCAAGAGCATCTTTCATGCTTGCGATCCAGGCGTTCTGGTTCGGCGCATCAGTCGTGGCACTCAAAATAGCAAACTCACCTGAGTATCCGATCATCGAACCTAACAGCTCGATCTGAGCAGGGCCGATCGTGTCAAAGTCCACCGGAAGCACACCCACCGTGCGGTGCGATTCGTGCCCAACTAGGTCGGCATCGGCTGTGATGATCGTCACGCCTTTGGCAGCAGCCTGATCCAGCGCCTCGTTCAGCGCGTCTGGACTGTTCGGGCTTATGACGATCACGTGCTGGCCTCGCTGGACCTGATTCTTCAAAACAGAGATCTGTGATGTCGCATCTGCCGACTCAGGAGCCTGGGTCGAGTATTCAACACCAAACTCATCAGCGGACCGCTCAAAACCGACTTCAAGCTGATTGAAATACGGGTTGCCGGCGCTCTTCGGGATGAAGACGGTCTTGACCTTTGAGCCAGGTTCGAATGTGGCTGTGGGCGTGCCTCCATCTTTCGTCGATCCGCAACCGATCAGGCTGACTAGTACCGCAGCGAGCAGAACTGCATTGAGAGAATGTTTCATGAGAGTTTTGAGGCCGGTGAGGATGCCGTGGCCCTGCGGTTTGGAATCGTGATCCGATTGAAGATTACTGCAAAAATGAGAAGAAGTCCAATAGCTGCCAGCTGATATTCAGCGGATATGTTGGCGATTCCCATCACCGTTCGGAGCATGGCGATCAGCAGAAACGCCATCAAAGTGCCGAGAACGTCGGACTGCCCACCCCGAATGCTGGTGCCGCCAACGACGACCATCGTGATCGCATCCAGCTCCAATCCTAGCGCAAAATCGTGGCGAGCCAAGCCGTACCGCGAGTTCATGAGAAGGGAAGCAGCGCCGCATGTTAAGCCAGACAGCACAAAGACGATCGTGGTCATCTTCGCCACAGGAATTCCCACGTACTTTGCTGCTTTGGGATTCGATCCTTGGCTGATCACATACCGGCCAAAGACGGTGCGGTTCATGACGATGATGCCGATCACTGTGGCCAGGACCAGGATCCAAAGGGGGACGGTGATTCCCGCGAACGTGATCGTGTCGATCCCCTTCATCCCGGGTGGAAGCGCCTCAGATTTCGCGCCCATGATTCCCTGAGCAATGCCGCGGTAAAGCGCCATCGTTCCAACCGTCACCAGGAACGAAGATGCCTTCAAGTAGTGGATCAGCGCGGCATTGGCAGCCCCCAGAGTGCCCCCGATCAAGATTCCCGCCCCGATTCCAACAGCCATCGGCACACCGCTGCTCAGCAGCTTCGCGGTAAGACAAGCGGAGAGCACAGTCATCGAACCGACACTCAGGTCGATATGTCCCGAAGTGATCACAAAGTTCATCGCAATCGCGATTAGGCCGATCTCGGCGAACAGAGTCGCCGCCTCCATCAAATACTGTGCATCCAGGAAGTTCGGCGATGTCCTCCACCCCACGAATAGCGTGATGAAGATTAGGACAAGAGGGACGATCCAGCGCGACTTCACCTGTGGACCACCTCTTTGGAGTTCTGCCGCAGGCGGTCCATCGCAAGGGCAGTCAGAAGAACCAGCCCATAGACTGACAGCTGCCAATCAGCACCGATGCCAGCAACGCTCAAAGTCACGTTTAGAACGGCGAAAAACAGACAGCTCAGAACCACGCCTAAGACTGAGCCAACTCCGCCTGTCAGCTTGACTCCACCGATCACAACGGCGGCGATTGCCGTCAGTTCTAGCCCAAACCCAGCAGTGCCCGGGTGGACGAGCCCAAACCGTGAAGCATAGAAGCCTCCCGCCAAGCCTGCCATCGCACCAGAGGCACAGTAGACAGCGAACAAAACCTTCGGCTCAGAAATCCCACGCCGGAACGCACCCTGCGGCTGACTGCCGTACGCATAGACCGCGCGCCCAAGAGGCGTGAACTTCAGTGCGACTCCGAACACCACAGCGATGACCCCAGCAAAGATGAGAAGCCAAGACATGGTGACCCCGCCTGCTTGAAGTCCCTCGCCGGATAGGTTGAGGAGCCGGTCTGGAA
>JALGYA010000023.1 GCA_029824475.1 Fimbriimonadia bacterium
CTTCTCCGTGGTCACCTGATCGGTGATCTTCTTAACGTCAGCCGATGCAGCGTGCCCGGCGAGCTTCTTCGCGGTGTTGAAGTCGTCTTCCGCAGCGCCAAGTTCTTCACGGGCTTTGGGGATGTCTGTGACACCTATTCCGCCTGCCTGACCCGAGAGATCTTTCGCCTTCTGCTTCAGCTCCTTTTCTTTGGCCTTCTTGGCTGCGATGAAGTCCTGGAGCTCTTTCCAGAATTGATCCCAGCCCTCAGCGCCCTCCGGAACTGCTGATCTCACATCGCCGATCTGGTCTTCCAGGTCGCTGAATTCGGGGTCGTCGCCGAGTGCCTCCCCGGCTTCATCGAGTCGATTGTCGATGTCGTCCGCTGCCGCGTCGATCTTGCCGTCGTTCGCGCCGATCTGGTCGCTCTTGTCCTTGGCGGTCTGGGCGGTGTCCAGTTCCTTCTTCCGTTTGGCGCACTCAATCTCCTTCTTTGCTATTCCTCTTTCAAGGGGCGGAAGTTCGCGCAGCGTATCCATGTACTCGCGGTTCTTCTGCCGGAGCTGACGCCGGATGCTGCTGATACGCAGTGAGTCGGCCTGCGGCATTCCTCCGCCCGGCTTGTGGTAGCCCCACCAGTAGTGGCCGTTTGCGTGATAGCCGTTCTTGCCGTCGTAGCCGTTGGCGTGGAAGATGGCGTCCGCCTGAGCCATGAGCGCATCAGTCTCCCGCTTGAGCTGGTCACGCTTTGCTTCAAGCGCCGCTTTGCGGGCCTTGAGCGCCTTGAGCAGCTTGTCGCAGTCATCAAAAGCCTTCTGGGCAGCCGCTAAATCCGCTGCAAGCTTCGCTGGGTCAGGCTGAATCTGACCAGCTTTGAGCGCAGCATTCTCAGCGATTGCTGCGTCGATGGGGCCACGGTAGATCGACTCGATGTCATCGACATACTTCTTGTCGATCAGCGACAACTGGTGAGTTTTCTGAGCGGTTTGGACCGACTCACGCCGGAGGCGTCTCTGCTCTTTGAGCAGGGCTGCCAGCTTGGTTCGAGCTGCCTTGAGGGCTGTGGCGGACTCTCTAAGCTGCTTCGCAGCTGCGGATCCGTTTGGCCCGCTGCCCTCAAGAGCTTTGAGAGTGTCGCCGATGTCGATGACTGTTGATGCCTTGGCCATCTCTCCATCCGATGAGATCACGCACGTGGAGATATTCGTTAGCCCAGGTGAGGTGTTTTGGAGCATGCTGCCAATCTGCCCCGTATCCGGAGCGGAGACACCGAAAACCATTGTCGGCTTCCCATGAGGCAGGCCGCTGCTGGTGAAGAATCCGATGGCGTCACGCACCGGAGAAAAGTCGATCTTGACGTTTCCTGGCCCTCCGACCGCCGCGAGGATCTCCGGCTCAAGGAACTGGATCCCCAGCAGCTTCGGGCTGGGGGTCGTGGAGAGGTTCATCGCAGCCAAGTCCAGGCCAGTGCTGGAGACGGGATCGACGCGCCCGACCTGCAGGGCTGTGGAAAGCGTGAATTCTGGAGCTGGAACGCGTGTGACGGCTGAAGCTGCTCCCCTCACGCTGGAATTGCTGGAGACGATAGCGATCAGGAGGGTCTCTTCCACCTTCATGCCTTCGTAGACTGTAGGCCAGGCGTTCTCCAACTGGCCCAGTGCCTTAACGCCTGCGGTCTGGGCGACAAAATTCGCGGAGAGGACAAGGCTAGAAGCACCGCTGATCCCGCGTTCAATACGCCGCTCTGAAGTCTCCTTATCTCCCAGGATTCCAAGTCCGGCCCATGCAAGATCTAGAGCAGCGTCGAGAAGGGCTGGTGGAGCGTTATTTGCTCCGAGGCCCGAAAGAATGAACTCCGCACGATCTGCCTCCGAAATCCCCTCAAAAAGGTCCACTCTAATCAGCTCGCTCGGGCCGATTACCCTGCCGATTTCACACAGCGCTCGGCCAAATGTGATTGCCGGAACCGGGGGGAAAAGCCGTTTATTGATCTCATCTAGGTTCGCGCCATCCGTGACAGTCCATAGGCGTGCCTGATCCCAGGGGCCGCGAAAGCTCGATTTGTCGGTGTATTCGATGATAGCGGCGAGATGGTCGTCATTGAGCGGCTGGGGAACAAAGAAGACCGTGGAATCCGGCTCCTTTTTGTCCATCTCCAAGCAGAGTGCAGGAGCAGTAAACATCTGTGTTGCTCCTGGCCCGACGCGAAACGGAGTCGTACCGGAAATCGCCATCTGCTGCGTCATGGGATCTGAAGGGAATAGGCGTGTGCCCGCCAGAACAGATCCGGCCACCGGTTGATCCGTGTCGTTGGTGACAGAGAAATTGACGTTGCCCAAATCGACGCCTGACCAGTCGAGCTTGATGCCCTTCGGGAGTGTCTCAAAATATCGATGAGCTGAGATTAGGACACCTCCAGATGGGTAGCTCAGCTCAGATTCTCTCGGGCCGACCGCAAGGGAAGGGGTCGAGTTGAGGCAGTCGTCGAGAGCAGATGCTGTCTGCTCGTCATCGCACAAACATGTCACGCTGGGTGGAGTCGCGACCAGCGGTTCAACTTCTGGCAGCCAGGCTTCGCCAATCGTGACTCCACCAGAGGCTGTCGCTGTCTGGATCAAATGCTTGCGCAGCCCATACCTTCGCTCCATGGCGGAGCAGGCAGTCTCGTTCCAGTGGTCAAGTGAGACGTCGAGTTCGTCGCTTAGGCGGGTTCTTACAGACACCATTCCTTGGGCCATCAGCCAGGCCACCTGCGGCTCACCCATCTGCCCGAACGCGTTCATTGCTCGGTTGACTTGGCTTGGGTTGAAGCTGAATTCAGGGACCAGCACGGCGTCGTGCTTTTTGTCGCACACTTTGTCGCAGCTCAGCGTGCACTCCTGGTGGTGCCTATGGACTTCGCCCCTGCAGATGTTGTCGCAGCTCAGCGTGATCGTCTCTCGCGATTCACTCGTTGGCTTGATGGTGATGTAGCCGAGCGGCAGCGGAGGAGACTGGAACGTTGATAAGACGGCAACAGCGGCGAGCAGCATCTTCTGGACCTGGAGTCCAGTCTATCGGAAATCTCTGGTTTTTCGTTACCAGCTTCCGCCGCCACCGCCGCCAAATCCACCGCCTGATGAGCCACCGGAGCTGAAGCCTGATCCCCCGCTTCCGCCTCCTGATCTCGGTACAGTGCCAGCCGCTGATCCCAGCGAATTGCTGACAGCATTGAAGTCTGAGCTGAAAGCGATCATATGGAACCCTGTTCCATGGCCGTGGTACCAATCTGGCTGCTCCGTGAGCACGCCTTCAAAGGACCGTATCCAGGCCTCCTGCAGGCCGA
This sequence comes from Fimbriimonadia bacterium, assembly GCA_029824475.1. Classification (GTDB taxonomy): domain Bacteria; phylum Armatimonadota; class Fimbriimonadia; order Fimbriimonadales; family Fimbriimonadaceae; genus JALGXY01. The sequence continues at coordinate 3,306 of JALGYA010000023.1, forward strand.
ACGCAACAGCATAAGGCAGATATTCTTCGAACATCGCCATCGGCGCTTTCTTCTCCGCGATCCACTCCATGTAGTTCTCACGCCCTCGGAGGAACTCCGCGAACCCGGCTGCCTGGCTTCTCGCCTCCGCTCCTTTGAGTGTTGCCTTAGGCATGATGTAGCCAAAAAATACGCCGATAACGACACTGAGGAAGATGCCTGCGATGATCGTCCACGGCTCTACTTCGCGCGTGACCATCGTCATGAGGAAGCAGAGCGGGAACATCAGACCGACAGAGCAGCCAGACCACACGCCCCTGACAATCTTTGGCGAACCGGCATAGTAGCCGTCGTCGATGAGGCCTTGATAAAGGATGTCGGAGAGCTCGCCGACGTGGGGGGCAACGTCTCGGATCAGGTCGGTGTTCGTGATGATGGATCCGCCCTCCTTGATCTTCCCGTACAGCTCTGTCTCAAACTTCGTGAGCTCTTTCGCGCGGCTGGTGTCCGCCTTGATGTGGAGGTCGGCTGTCCTCTTCTTGAACACTTCGCCTTCTTCGACAGGATGGATGGTGAGCCAGCCCTTCACGGCTAGATTGACGATGCCGGCGGTGATGTCGCGAGGATCTGCCTTTTCATCGATGAGAACGCCCAGTTCAGAAGGCGCCATGCCATCAGGCGGCTCAAAGGCGACCTCTGCCGCCTTGACCTTCGGATCGCGGCCTTTACGGAGCCACGCGATAAACAGGAATATTCCGCCAAGCACTGGTGGAAGAAGACCGAGGTGACGCTTCAGCATCGTGTATCCGACAGCAAATGTGCTCGGCTTATCGACGAGGTCTCCTGGAATAGCGAGCGCAAAAGAGACCGCATCTCCTGGAGGCAGTGCATTGGACACGATTATCTTGGCGGTGGATCGCGTGAGCTCTACTTCCAAGCCGCGGGAATCACTGCTGTCAGTTCCCGGTCTGTTAAGCAGCAGTCCGCCGGTGGAGCCGAACGGGCCGACGAAAGTGCGAAGCCGTACGGTCTGATCATCCGGCACCCCCGGAAACTCGATGTTGATCTCTGCAGATTCGGTTTCCGTCGTCCATTCGTGGCCGATCGCGTTCCAGTAGAGCTCTGCCCAGTTCTCCCATCCAGACTCCTGCCTCCAGTCGATAGCTCCCGTCATGCTGTAGGAGATGAGGTACGTCATCTCCGTCTGCGCCGGAAGATAGATGTCCTCATCGCCGATGCGAATTGTCAGGTCACTGGAGCCGCGACTGATGCTTGTTGTGAGCTGCCTGCCGATGCTGTCGGTGACCTCAATATTTGAGACGGAGACATACCGTTTTGCTCCCCGCGCAGTGGGGTAGCGAACAGGAATGCTGCGTATGATTCCGCGGCGAGGCGCATTGAACAGCACCTCGATCTGCTCCTGGACATTTATCTGCCCAGATGAGTGCAGCTGAATGCCAATCTTCTGATGACGGAGGGTGTAGCGGTCGTCCTGTGCCGCAGCCGCTGCAATTAGGCAGAAAACAGCCGTGAAAATGCCAAACAGACGCAGGGAAGTGGCCATTGTGGCCAGGCGTAAACTGCCGTGTGGAAAACTCTGGGGAAAGTGCTGCCTGCCTGATGACATTTGTGGGAACCCTGACTATTTTGAACTGGGAATGAGCAAGTTTGGACGCTTTTCTTGCTCAGATAATGGGGAAAAGGAGAGGCCTTTTGCCGCGATTTTGTCGCCGTAGAGCTCCTTGAAGGCTTCTCGATACCTCTTCGTCGCGTCCTTGCCCTCAACCCACGTTGGCCGGTCCTTGGAATTGGCCGTAATCGCAATTCCATCGGTGACCATTTCGACGATTTTGGTCATGTTTGAGGCGTCAATCTTATCCCAATGATCCGTGGCCCGGTGGTAGTCGGGGAAGATGTAGCAGGTGGAGATCGTGTGCGCTGGAATTCCTGCGGCCGCGAAGGCGGCATTGTCCGATCTCATGAAGAACATTGAGCTGTTTCTTTTGTGGTGCTCAATCGTCACACCGGTCTTCTTTCCGGCTTCAATCAGGCGGTCGGTCAGAGTTGTGTAGTCGTAGCCAGTTATGCTTGCAGCTTCGACGCGGGGCCCTTCATTGTCGTCAGTTCGCCCGATCTGCTCCAAGTTGATGTTGGCAATGATCTGGCTGAGCGGTACTGGTGGGTCTTGGACAAAGGCACGTGATCCTCTCAGGCCCTTCTCTTCGCCCCAGAGAGCGACGAACATGACTGAACGCCTTGGTCTCGTCTTCATCAGGGCTGCGCCTGCTTCGATCAGTCCAACCGTTCCGCTGGCGTTGTCATTTGCACCGTTGTAGATCTGATCACCCTCACCCTGCCGCTCACCGAGATGATCGTAATGAGCTGAAACCAGCACGTACTCCTCTTTAAGTTGAGGATCCGTGCCTGGGACGACTGCAACAACCGACTTTACGGGGCCCGAGGCGCCTCCTCGACGCCCCGTGTAGTTGGCCTCAAGGAACCAGCTGTCCCCGTTGCCGGGCTTGAGGCCTGCTTTCTTGAATTCATCTGCCAGGTAGTCAGCGGCCTTGTCGAGGCCTTCGGACGGTGTGTTTCGGCCCTTCAGTTCATCCGACGCAAGGTACTTGATGTGCGTGAGGATGCTGGAGGCCTCAATCTGGGGCCATGCATCCTGTTGAATGCTGGGCTGAATCAGCAGGGCAAAGAGGGCGGCAGTCATGGGCATCATTTTGTCCTATAGTGGCTGAGTGAAGTTTGAGTTCCTTCAAAGCAGCAGATCAGCCGTTTCATCGGCCACACCGAAGGCCAAAGTCAGCTCAGACCCGGAGTCTGCAAATACTCGCCAAACGCCATCAATCTCCGCTCGAATATAAGGCTGATCGTAGACGCTCACGTGGGGGCAGGTCTTCGTTCCGATGGCTTGAACTTTGCTCATGTCGAGAATTGTGCCGAGCCGCTGCACAGCCGATTCAGAATGCCCGATGAGGACCAGGTTGTCAGGCAGCGCGCAGATGGTTGGCGCCATTTCAGTCTCGTTATCCGCTTGTCTGCAGCGAGACTTACAGATCCTGAAGGCCGGGTCCGAAGTGAGGGCTGCTCCGGTGGTCACAGCCGTGTTCAGATTCCAGTCGATTTGGTGGGAGAAGCCGAAAGTGACCAGGGTGCTTCCGAGGTGTTCGTCAGGAGGTCTGCAGTCGAGAACGATGTCTGATGTGATCAAGCCTTCCTCCGTATCAACTCCTCCTTTTGTTAGCCCCATAATCTCTAAGCCTAACTTTAAGTCTAGCCCAGGAAGCTCGAGGCGAGTGATTGCCTGATCCGCGTCTGCAGGGTCAATTCCGATGTCTGCGGGGCTCCACAGTGCCCCATAAAGGTTATCAGACTGCATTGGTTTGCAGATTTCAGCCGCACGCACCGGATCGATTATTGAAGTGACAACATCTTGCCCAGCCGCACGAACAGTGAACTCTTCAATAACGCGCAGCTCTTCTGGTGTCTGGACCAGCAGCAGCGATCCGCAGGGCTTGTGCCACAGGCCAGCGGCTTCGATCACCGCAAGCCAAATCTTCCTGCTTTTGAGCGCGAGAGGATAGAGCGCGGGCGGCTGCGCTGCGGGCCTGATCAACCCGAGGCTCGCCAGATTCTGACCAGCAAGCGAAGCTCGAGAGTCGATGAGGGCCACCGTCTTGCCGCGTTTTAGAAACGCGTATGCGTGAGCCTGCCCGGTGATCCCGGCACCCACAATCGCCACGTCATAGCGCATCGCCCGAGATTCTACTGCTCCTTCTGCAAAAACAGCCCCGAGCTTGCGCTCAGGGGCTGTTCATTGCTTATGTGCGGATCAGCGCTCGCTGACAGGAACCCACGGGACGTTCTCGTCGCCTTCGTAGATGCATGTCGGCCGGATCAGTCGGTTGTTGTCGATCTGCTCGATCGCGTGTGCTGCCCAGCCGCTTGTGCGGGCGATCACGAAGATCGGAGTGTAGAGCTCGATCGGAATCCCCAGCAGGTAGTAGGCGTAGGCCGCAGGGAAGTCGACGTTCGGGTAGATGCCCTTTTCAGACTCCATGATCCCTTCGAGCACGTCGGCAATGTCGCCCCAGTTGGTGTTGCCCTTCATCTGGCCGATCTCTTTGCCGACCTTGGTGAGGTACATGGCTCGGCTGTCGCGCTTTTTGTATTCGCGGTGGCCAAAGCCCATAATCTTCTTCTTGTTGGCAAGCGCATCGCGGAGCCAAGGCTCGGCGTTCTCCGGAGTTCCGATCTCCTGGAGCATGTACATCGCCTTCTCATTGGCGCCGCCGTGAAGCGGGCCTTTGAGGGTGCCGATGCCGGTGACGATGCCGCTGTAGATGTCGCTTAGAGTTGCCACTGTGACTCGGCAGGCAAAGGCGGATGCGTTGAACGTGTGCTCAGCGTAGAGCGTGAGCGATGCATCCATGACCTTGACGGTGAACTCGTCGGACTTCTCGCCGTGAAGCATGTAAAGGAAGTTAGCGGCCGTTCCGATGCTGGGATCGGGAGCTACTGGCTCCTGGCCGTTCATCAGCCGGTAAGCTGCGGTGACAACAGTGACGGACTTGGCAACGATGCGCTCGGCCTTGCGGACGTTCGCGTCGTGGTCCATCCCCTCGTAGTCTTCGTCGTAGCCAGCAAGCAGGCTGTAGGCGTACTTGAGAGCATCCATCGGATGCATGTGGCTCGGCACGAGCCTCAGGGCGTCGATGACTTCGGTCGGCAGTGCCCGCTCATTGGCGAGACGCTGGTTGAATCCGTCAAGCTCTGTCTGATTCGGCAGGTGGCCGTGAATCAAAAGGAAAGCTGTCTCTTCAAAGCTGCCATGCTCGGCGAGCTCGTGGACATTGATTCCGCGGTAGGTCAGGCTGCTCGTGTCGCTGACGATTTTGGAAATCTTGGTAAGGCCGCCAATGACTCCTTGAAGTCCGGGGCTGTAATTCGGGTACTCGGTCACACTCATCGCTGATCTCAAGCCCTTCTAGGCGTCACGTTGCCTAAGATAAGGGCCCTGGTCCGTGATCGGAGTCTACCAGCCTCACCGTAAGATGCCCAGAACCCTGCTGGGGCCCTCTCAGGAGGATCCAGGCTTGACAATCCAAACCTGCTTTCGAAGAAGAACAGGTATGTCTCTGATCTTGGCATCGACTTCGCTCGAGTCAGAGATGACGATTTCAAGCACACAGAGCTTCGGAAGTTCTTCTTCCGGCGGTGTTTTCGCGATAAACGAGACGCCCCAGCTGATCTTTCCCCAGTTGATCAGTTTCGCGCCTTCAAAGGTCGGCCACTCCAGTTCGCCGCGCAGCTGTTGAATCAGGATGCCGGAGTTGCCTAGAGTTGGCTTGTCCTCCAAACTGAATGGTGAATCTTCCCTGTTGGTGCATATGACTGAATGGCCCGTGCCCGCGATATGGAGGAGGTCTATGCCTTCCCCCTTCTTGATTGAGAACGTGTCCGCGTCTCTCGATGTGAAGGTGAAGACTGCTGGCTGGCCAGCTTCGATCGTGTCGGGGCCCACAATGTTGGTCGATTCGAGCAGAGGATAGATGCCGTTTGGAGTCGCATCTAGTGCACTTGCGTCCTGTTGGAAAGCCATAACTATGGCCATTACCGCTGTAAACATGATTCCCTTTTGCCTGATTCTCTCCATCAGACATCTGTTAGCTTACACGAAGATCCGGAAGATGAGAGTTCTTTGTTAAGATTGGTATCGGTCGTATTCGATCTCTTCGTACAGCTCGGCGCGGGTGGCCATCTTGTCCATCCAAGCTGCTTGAGTTCCGGTCTCCAGAAGGTCGCCGTAGAACTCGCGGAGGCTCTTCAGGATCACCCTAAGGGCGGTCACCGGGAAAATGACGATCTCGTACCCGAGCTCTTCAAATCTTGAAGCGGGAATAAGCGGCGTCTTGCCGAATTCGGTCATGTTCGCCAGCAGGGGCACATCAATCGCAGACCGGAAAGCCTCGAACTCTGCTTCTGAAGTCAGCCCTTCAGGGAAGATGCCGTCTGCGCCGGCATCGACATACGCCTTGGCTCTTTCAATAGCTGCATCTAGCCCTTCAACACCACGTGCATCCGTACGGGCGAAGACAACAAATGATGAGTCTTTTTTAGCCTTTATCGCCGCCTTGATCTTCAGCACCATCTCGCCGCATGCGATCAGCTCCTTGCCATCGAGATGTCCACATCTCTTAGGGTTAACCTGGTCCTCAATATGGATGCCAGCGAGACCGGCTCGTTCCATCTCGATTGCCGTGCGCCGCACATTCCATATCTCCCCAAAACCGGTGTCTGCATCGCAGATCATTGGCACAGGTGCTGCCTGGCAGGCACGCGTCGCAACCCTGGTGAAATCTTCAAGGGTCGCTAGGCCGATGTCGGGAGCGCCCAGCTCGCTGTTGGTCATCGCTCCGCCGCTCAGATAGACCGCTCCCGCCCCCTGGTTGAACGCAGCAAGGGCGGAAAAAGCTGAAAAGGCGCCCGGCATCACGACGGTGCCCGCCTCCATCATTTCACGCAGCTTTTGGCCAGGCCTGTCTATCGGCGGGCAGATCATAGGGCGAGATTACCAGTCGTGCGGCATAATCCTTGTAATGGACCCCGTATCTCTGCTCGTCGGCCTGGTCATCGGCCTCGTCGCCGCTGGCTTTATGTTTGCCCAACTGGCGAAGGTTAAGGCAGACCTGAGTGCATCTCAGGTTCGGGCGGGCGAGTCTGATCGCCTCACAGAAAAGGTGGGAGACCTTGAGGAGAAGCTGGACACCCAGAATGATGAGCTTCAATCCAAGAACCTTGAGCTGAAGGAGATAGAGACCAAGTACAAGGCTGAGCGAGAGGCTGTCGAAGAGCAGCATAGGCTCCTCGCCAAGGCAAAAGAGGACTTCAAGGAAGCGTTTACGGCTCTTGCCGCTGAAGCGCTCAAGGGAAATCAGGAGCAGTTCCTCAAGCTGGCAGACCAGTCATTCTCCAAGCATAACGAGTCATCAAAGAGCGACCTAGAAAAGAGGCAGCAGGCCATTGATGAGATGCTGAAGCCGATGAAGGACAACCTTGACAAGATCGGCGAACAGAATCAGCAGATGGAGCGCCGCCGCAGTTCAGCGTATGGGGAGCTGATCAAGCAGGTTGAATCCCTGGGGACACAGCAGGTTGGTCTGCAGAAGGAGACCACGAGGCTCGTCAAAGCGCTGCAGGACCCTGGATCGGCAGGCTCTTGGGGCGAGATGGTTCTCGAGCGTGTCCTGGAAATGGCCGGTCTCCAAGAGCACATCACCTTCGAGCAGCAGGAGACGATTCAGCCTGGCGATTCAAAGGTGAGACCGGACGCAATCGTCAAGCTGCCCCAGGGCCGTGTCATCGTGATCGACTCCAAGGCACCTATGAAGCAGTACTTGGAGGCGCTGGAGACTGATGACCCCTTAAGCCAGCAGACACTCCTCGGTGACCACGCCAAAAAAGTTGAAGAGCATGCGAGGGCTTTGTCTAAGCGCAACTATTCAGACTTGCATGAATCACCGGATTTCACCGTGCTGTTTATTCCCAGTGAAGCGGCCTTCCGATCGGCAGTTGAAAACCGTCCTGGCCTGATTGAAAATGCAATGGACCAGCATGTGATCCTCGCGACGCCCACGACTCTTCTCGCTCTAATGAAGGCGGTTGAGTACGGGTGGCAGCAGGAGGCACTGGCAGCCAACATGAAGCATGTCCAGGATGATGGCAAGAAACTCTATGACTCACTCGCCACGTTGGCAGGCCACTACGCGAAACTCGGAAAGTCCCTCAAATCTACCGTGAGCCATTACAACGGTTTTGTCGGCTCGCTGGAAGGCAGCGTTTTGCCGGCTGCCAGACGATTTGCAGAGCATGGGATATCGTCCAAGAACGAGGTTGAAGAGGCCGAGCAGCAAGACCTGGAAGTTCGAGAGTTTGCCAAGCCTGAGTTATCCAGCCCGGCAGCGCCTGACGCGCTGCCTTTTGAAGACTGAATGATTGACCTGGCGGCGCTGCCTCAGATAGACTGAAATTTCGCCGTGAAAACTCCTGACAATCGCATCTGGGCCGGTCTCTGGCTGGCAGCAGTGGGAAGCCTTGGAACAGCATTCGCTCTTCCAAGTCCAGCCGCTCCGACACCCCAGGTGGAGCCAACTTTTGCCGCCGATGTGATGCCGGTGTTCAGGGCGAGCTGCGTCAGCTGCCATGGCAGCGAAGAGCCGTCTGGTGAGCTCGATCTGACCACCTTTGAAGGCCTGATGAAGGGCGGCATCACCGGACCTGTCGTGGAGCCTGGCGATGCAGACGACAGCCTTCTCATGCGCAGAATGCTCTCTGACGACGAGGGGCCGATCATGCCGCTCGGCTTTCCCGCCATCGCGGCTGCCAAACTCGACAAGATCGCAGCCTGGATCAATGCCGGCGCCAAAAAAGGTGGCGATTCAGGCGTGCATTGGGCGTACGTCCCTCCCCTAAGACCCGCCACGCCAGAGGTCAAGAACGCAGCCTGGCCAGCCAATCCCATAGACAATTTCATCCTTGCCAAGCTTGAAAACAACGATCTCACACCAAAGCCAAGAGCAGACCGCGCCAAGCTGCTGAGAAGACTCAGCCTCGACCTCACCGGCCTCCCACCAACAATTGCTGAGCTGGATGCGTTTGAATCCGACGATGCCAAAGGCGCCTGGTCGCGCGCAATCGAGCGGCTGCTCGCCAGTCCCCACTTCGGCGAGAGGCAGGCGCTGGATTGGCTTGACCTCGCAAGATACGCAGACTCAAACGGCTATCGCCATGACCACGCTCGGTCCATCTGGGCGTTCAGGGATTACGTCATCCAGTCGCTTAATGACGACATGCCGTTCGATCAATTCACGATCGAGCAGATCGCGGGTGACCTCCTTCCAGATCCCACCCGAGACCAGCTCGTCGCCAGTGGATTTCACCGCAACACCATGCACAACACCGAAGGTGGTGTCGATCCGGACGAAGCCCGTTGGTTGACCAACGTGGACCGTGTCGCGACCACCGGTCTGGTTTGGATGGCCACGACGCTCGGCTGCGCGCAGTGTCACGACCACAAATTTGAACCGATCAGCCACGAGGAGTTCTTCAAACTCTATGCCTACTTTGATGACGTCGACGAAGTGAACATCGATCTGTCGAGCGAAGACCAGATCATCCAGCGCAAGCGCCTGGACAAAGAGATCAAGGCAGCGCAAACGGCAGGCAAGGGCCTCACGAAAGACTCTCCGGAACAGAAGGCTTCAGCTGCCCTCATAAAGCAGCTGCAAAACGAGCGCAAAAAGCAGGTCGGCCCAACCTCCCTCGGCTTCAGAGAGCGTAAATACAAAGGCGCGCCCAAAGCTCAGATCCGCGAAAAAGGCTCGTATCTCAGCCCTGGCGAAGAGGTCGAGGCAGGCATTCCTGAGTTCCTACACGATATGCCAGACGGAGCGCCAGAGAATCGGCTAGGGCTGGCTCAATGGCTCGTTGCAGACGACAATCCGCTCGTGGCTCGCGTGGTCGTCAATAGGATCTGGGAGCAGTATTTCGGTCGGGGAATCGTGGCCAGCGCGGGTGACTTCGGCACTCAGGCTGAGCCGCCAAGTCACCCTGGACTCCTCGACTGGCTCGCCGTCGAGCTGATGGATAGTGGCTGGAGTCTCAAGCATATCCATCGCCTGATCACGAGTTCGGCGACATACCAGCAGTCATCCCAAACCAGTAGAGAAGACCGAGAACTGGACCCGGACCTCGGCCTGTATAGCCGTGGCCCGCGACACCGGCTTGGGGCGGAAGTTATCCGCGACGCAGCCCTATTCTCTGGCGGAATCTTAAACCTAAAAATCGGCGGGCCAAGTGTCAAGCCGAAGCAGCCCCCGGGCCTCTGGGATGCGCCAAATGACAGCGCGCGGTGGGTCAACACTACATCCGACGAGAGGCTGCGAAGAGGCCTCTATGTGTATCGAAAGCGAACCTCGATGTACCCCAGCTTCACTGCCTTCGATGCCACCAGCCGCGAAGAGTGCACGACCCACCGATACAGAACTAACACACCTCTTCAGGCGATGGTGCTGCTCAACGACCCGGTCTATATCGAGGCCGCACGGGCCCTCGGGCATCGCATGACCGCAAGAATGGGCACGGATAGAGACCGAATCGCCTACGGCTTCCGCCTCTGCACCTCCCGCAGGCCAACGGGCACTGAAGTCGACATTCTGGAAAAGCACTTGGCATCTCAGCTCCTGAAGAGATCTGAAATCGGCGCCAAAAACGGCGACCTCGGTGAGACACCAAAAGAAGCTGCCTGGACGATGCTCGGCAGCGCTCTGCTCAACCTCGACGAGACTATCACCAAGGAGTAACAAGGCATGGACCGCGAACTCGAACAGGAATTTATCAAGTCGATAACCAGGCGCAGCCTCCTCAAGCGGGCAGGCTACGGAATCGGCTCGCTCGCCCTCGGCTCGATGCTCAGCCGGGAAGGCTATGCCCTGGCCAACCCCACGCAGGAGGAGCCGACTTTCCAGGCTCCACACTTCGCTCCCAAAGCCAAGAACATCATCTATCTGTTCATGGCTGGCGCGCCATCCCAGCTCGATCTTTTCGACTACAAACCGATGCTGAACAAGCACAACAAGGAGCCGATCCCGGACGAGATCGTTAAAGGAGAGCGGTTCGCGTTCATCAAAGGCACGCCTCTGATTCTGGGCTCTCCCTTCAAGTTTGCACAGCACGGCGAGTCTGGGGAGTGGATTTCAGAACTCCTCCCGCATACGGCTGAGATTGTCGACGATATCTCGATCATCCGGTCGATGCACACCGATCAGTTCAACCACGCCCCGGCCCAGATCTTCATGAACACGGGTCACGGGCTTCCAGGCCGCCCTAGCATGGGCAGCTGGATGACATACGGCCTCGGCTCGGAGTCACAGGATCTGCCTGGATTCGTGGTGCTGATCTCCGGCGCGAGCCGCCCGAGCGGCGGCAAAGCCTGCTGGTCGAGTGGCTTCCTGCCTCCTAGTTATCAGGGCGTCGAATTCCGGTCAAAAGGCGACCCAGTGCTCTACGTCGGCAGTCCTGACGGCATCGACCCGATGGACCGCCGAGACTCTCTCGATGCGATCAAAGATCTCAATCAGATCCGCTACGACGACCTCGGGGACCCAGAAATCGCCGCCCGTATCGCCAGCTACGAGCTCGCCTACAAGATGCAGACCAGCGTCCCCGAGCTGATGGATATCGACGACGAGCCCCAGTCGATCCACGAAATGTACGGCACCAAGCCGGGCGAGAAGGCCTTCAGCAACAACTGCTTGTTGGCTCGCCGTCTAGTCGAAAGAGGCGTTCGCTTCGTCCAGCTGTACCATCGCGACTGGGACAACCACGGCGACAACCGGATGAACGACTTGACCAAGGGCCTGACCGCCCGGTGCATGGAGACAGACCAGGCTGCCGCGGCCCTGATCAAGGATCTGAAACAGCGCGGTCTCCTCGACGAAACCCTTGTGATCTGGGGCGGAGAATTTGGCCGCACGCCGATGAACGAGGACCGCATGAACGGCAGCGAGAAGCTCCTCGGGCGCGACCACCACATCCGAGCCTTTACCATGTGGGCTGCCGGCGGCGGAATCAAGCCCGGCACATCACTCGGAGCGACCGATGACTTCGGTTACGCGATCACCAAACGCCCGGTCCACGTCCACGACCTGAACGCGACGATCCTCCACCAGATGGGCCTCGATCACACCCGGCTGACCTACAAACATCTTGGGCGCAACTTCCGCCTCACCGATGTTGGCGGGGAAGTCATTGACGAGCTGATCTAGCATCAAGAAAGCCCCTGCCTTGCATTGCAAGGCAGGGGCTTTCTGGTTCCGAAAGAAGCGACTAGGCGTTTTCCCAGTCTCTCGGCTCGCGGTGCAGCATTCTGTTGCCTTCACCGTCACCAATGAACTGCTCTGCCTGGCTGTCCCAGTACATCTTGCGCCCACCGAGGCGGAGCGAGATGTTGGCCAGGTGGCAGACGCTGACGGAGCGGTGGCCGACCTCTGCGTGGCAGATCGGATCCTTGCGGCTGACGATGCAGTCGAGCCAGTTCTGCATGTGATCATCCGACTCATAGAGACGGATGGCATCTTCCGGCAATGGATCGCTGAGCAGCTTCTCATCGCTGGCCCCGATGCGGCCTCGGCTGACGAAGATTTCGCCCTCTTCACCGATGAAAGTCACGCCGTTCTCCCCCTGATTGGTGGAGTGCAGCAGCACGTCGTCGGGGTATTCGAAGTAGACGTCGTATTCCGGGTACGTGGAGTAGCAGTTTGGTCCGATAACCGGCTGAGTCTTGGCTGTTCCGGTGACACTGAGCGGGCCGGCATCATCCATGCCGAGGCCCCACTGAGCGATGTCGTGGTGGTGGGCGCCCCAGTCGGTCAGCATGCCGCCGCTGTAGTCGAGCCACCATCGGAAGCTGCCGTGGACCTTCTCTTTGCAGTGGTCGCTCACTGCAGCCGGGCCCTGCCACATGTTCCAGTCGAGCGAATAGGGGCTCTGCTTTGGCTCGAAAGGTCCGCCAGTCGGGCCGGTGGGCAGGTGTGTGACAACTTTTGTCAGTTTGCCAATGCGTCCATTTCTAACCAATTCGCAGGCGAGTCGGAATCGCTGGTTGGATCGCTGCTGGGAGCCTGTCTGGAAGACGGTTTTGGTCTTGCGGGCCATGTCGGCGATTTCGCGTCCCTGGCTGAGGGCAACTGTCAGCGGCTTCTCGCAGTAGACGTCTTTGCTGGCCTTCATGGCGTCGAGGCAGATGCGGTGGTGCCAATGATCGGGGGTGCCGATGATGACCGCGTCGATGTCGTCTCGTTCCAGGAGGTCTCTATAGTCGTGATAGCCTTCACACTTGTATCGCTCCTCGGCCTCCATGCGGTGAACGCGGTCGCAGTCGGCGATCGCGACAATTTCGGTCTCTTCTTTGCCTCGCGCCCAGTTGGTGTCACCCGTTCCCTGCCGGAACCCGCCCTTGCTGCCGCCAAGCCCGATCGCGCCGATTCGGATCTTATCGTTGGGGCTGATCCGTTTTGGTCGCATTGAAGCGATCTCCATTTCGGCGGCCTCAGCCCGCTTGGCGAACCAAGCCGGGATGCCGACGACTGCCGCAGCAGTCGCGCCGGTTTTTATGATGTCTCGTCGTGAAAAATTGCCCGTGCTCATTCCTGATCTCCAGAACCTCGCGCAGGTTACTGGGGAAGGGCTTCAGGAATCAAGGCTGCAGTGAGCGCACAAAAGCAGGCCCCTCTCCCCGGAAGGAAAAAGGGGCCTGCTTGGTTCTCGATCGAGGCTCTAGGCGTTTTCCCAGTCCCTCGGCTCTCGGTGGAGCATTGTGTTGCCTTCCGCATCGCCGATAAACTGCTCTGCGGCTGCGTCCCAGGTCATTTTCCGGCCGCCTAAGCGGAGCGAGATATTGGCCAAATGGCAGACACTCACGGATCGGTGACCAACTTCAGCGTGGCAGATCGGATCCTTGCGGGAAACGAGGCAGTCGAGCCAGTTCTGCATGTGGTCATCTGACTCGTACAGGCGGATCGCGTCATCTGCCAGCGGATCGCTGATCAGCTTCTTGTCGCTCGCGCCGATGCGGCCACGGCTGACGAAAATCTCGCCTTCTTCACCGATGAAGGTCACGCCGTTCTCGCCCTGGTTGGTCGAGTGCAGAAGGATGTCGTCCGGGTACTCGAAGTAGACGTCGTACTCAGGGTAAGTCGAATAGCAGTTCGGACCGATCACAGGCTGAGTTTTCGCTGTGCCAGTCACGCTGAGCGGGCCAGATTCATCCATGCCGAGGCCCCACTGGGCGATATCGTGGTGATGCGCGCCCCAGTCGGTGAGCATGCCGCCGCTGTAGTCGAGCCACCATCGGAAACTGCCGTGGGTCTTGTCCTTGCAATAGTCGCTCACAGCTGCCGGGCCCTGCCACATGTTCCAGTCGAGGGAATAGGGGCTCTGCTTGGTTTCGAACGGTCCGCCTGTCGGACCGGTGGGGAGGTGCGTGACAACTTTGGTGAGCTTGCCGATGCGCCCGTTTCGTACCAGCTCGCAGGCGAGGCGGAATCGTCCATCGGATCTCTGCTGCGAACCGGTCTGGAAGACGGTTTTTGTTTTCCGCGCCATGTCGGCGATCTCTCGGCCCTGGCTGAGTGCGACGGTGAGCGGCTTTTCACAATAGACGTCTTTGCCTGCCTTCATGGCGTCGAGGCAGATTCGGTGGTGCCAGTGGTCAGGCGTGCCGATGATGACGGCGTCAATGTCGTCTCGCTCCAGCAGATCGCGGTAGTCGTGATAGCCCTCGCACTTAAAGTTCTCTTCGTTCTCCATCCGGTGAACGCGGTCGCAGTCTGCGATTGCGACGATCTCGACTTCTTCCTTGCCGCGTGCCCAGTTAGTGACGCTCTTGCCGCGAGCGAACCCGCCCTTGCTTCCGCCCAGGCCGATCGCACCGATGCGGACCTTGTCGTTCGGGCCGATGCGTTTTGGCCGCAGGGAAGCGAGCTCCATTTCGGCTGCTTCTGCGCGTTTGGCGAACCAAGTCGGGATTCCCGCGACGGCTGCCGCCGTCACTCCGGTCTTGATCAGTTGTCGTCTTGTGAGATCGCTGCTCATTCCTGTTCTCCAGAACCTCGCGCAGGTTACTGGGGAGGGGGTTGAGGAATCAAGGCTCAGCTAGCTTGCTCGTCGCCGAAGTCTAATAGGAAGAGGAGTTCAGAACTTGATTGCGCGAAGAGCTCCTCGATGCGGTCCAATGTCGTCACGCCTTCCTGCACTAGGAAATCCATAGCCAAGCGAGCCTCTTCAAAACACTCATCCGAACGCCAGTCGCCCGAATGCGTGTACTCCGAAAGCTCGTATAGGAGCTCTATGAGCTCATTCCTCATCTCAAGACGCCTGGCGATATTGAGATCAATCGCGAAGTAGGCTGCTGGAAGTTCAGTGTCCTTGTTGTCATACGGGGGTATCGGGGTGAGGCGCGAGTTTGGCCCGTCCGGGGCCTGACTCATCGTGGCAACTTCCGCAAGCAGATCAGCTGGCGCAAGATTCTCTCTGATTCTGAGGAGTTCATCTAGGCGTGAATCCGCCCAGTCAAGATCTAACTGAGTTTCGTCTACGTGCCATCTCGGTCGGGAATCTGCGGGATTCTTGACCCACTCTCCTTTGCCTCGAGCCTTTCCGAGCCGAACTCTATGCCGGATTGTCATCATGCCGGATGGCGATTCAAAGTCTGTGGCAATCGACTCCAAACGCCTCCAGCCTTTGACTGCGAGGCCGTCAGAATGTGTGTTGACCTGGATTACATTATGTGGTTCAACACTAACAGCCTGAGCTCTCGGAATCGAGTACTCGATGGTGACTACGCGACCATCCGGCTTGATGACTGATTCGACGGTCCGAACCGAATCTGAGTTGGCGTGCTTTGCCACGAAGGCCTCAGCAACAGATCTTGCGGAGGCATCGGACGTTGGTGACGTGTACCACATCAGCCCAGCTGCTACTAGAATCACAGAGCAGGAAAGAACAATGCCGATCCGAATCTTGCTTGATGCTCCCATAGCTGTAGTGTACACCGCTTTTTGTGAGCGAGGATTTCAGCAATCACTTCCGCCATTTTATCGCCATCCCTGATTCCTATTGGTCAAATCCTCTCCCGGGTCACCGATGTGAGAGTTTAGGGCTCAAGGCTGCGCAGTATCGGAAATGGCATCGAGCTGGAGCATCGCAAACAGCTCCGGGCTGGAGAGCTCGAAGAGGTCGCGGACATCCTCCTCAGTAGTAGCCCCTTCGCTGACCATGAATCCCAAGGACCGACCGGCCTCCTGATAGCAGGCTTGGATGCGCCAGTCCCCGGGCTGGTCGTGATTGGCTAACTTGGTCATCAGCTGCAGGAGAACCTCAGGAGCCTCCAAACGCCTAGCGATGCTGAAGTCGATCGCCATGAGTGCCACTTGGGAATCGCTGTAACCGTCTCGAGCAGTTGAGCGCAGGCCAAAATGGGAGCCGGCCTCGTCAATTGCAAGTTCACAATATGCGACCTCAGCAAGGAGACTCAACGGAGAGAGTTCGTCTCGCGTGGCGGCAAGCTCGTCTAACCTGCTCACAGCCCAGGCCTCATCTACGGACTCTTCGACGACGTCCCACTTTGGACGGATGTCTCCAAAGTTCAGCGTGTCAGTCATCCGCCCTTTTTTGGGCATCAGTTCGACGTTTATTCGAAGAGGCATTTCTCCATCGGCATCGGCAATCTCGCTTGATCCCACTTCGAACGCAAGATACGTCCGGGCAAACTCGACAAAAGTGGAGTATTCAACGTCGACCAAGTAGTCCTGATCTGAGCTCGCCACCTGGTTTCGAGGAATCGAGAACTCTAGGGCGACCAATCTGCCTTCACCAGATTCTCTTGTTGAGATAGCCGTGAATGAAACGCCGGTCATATGGCTGAACTTGGATGACGCGTACGACTCGGCCTGCTCAATCGCAGCCCTTTCAGAGATTGGAGAAAAATACCATTGGATTCCAAGAGCGGTGAGCAGGGTTAAGGTCGCCACCAATATTGCTATCCAGATCCTCTTCGACATGACTCCCCCATAGTTTAGACGACATCCAAACCAAGCCGCGTTTCGAGTAGCCTTGCGACCATGCTCCTCGCCGCCGCTCTGAGCTTTGCCATGACGCAGTCCGAACTCCAAGATGACGAACTCCGGATCGTCTCCTACAACGTCCTCGTCGGGTTCTCCGGATCAGCCGGCGGAGACAGGGGGCTTGACGAAAACGGCAAGAGCGTCCGGCAGCAGAAGACCGGCGAATGGCTCAAGTGGATCAAGCCGGACATCGTCGGATTCCAGGAGCTGAACGGCTGGACCGTCGAGCGGCTCGCCAAGTTCTCCGAAACCTGGGGGCATGGGCATGCTGCGCTGGTCAAAGAGGACGGCTACATCGTCGGGATGACATCCCGCTGGCCGATCACCGTGAAGGAGCGAGTCAGAGAAGGCAT
>JALGYA010000213.1 GCA_029824475.1 Fimbriimonadia bacterium
ATGGACAAACGCGACCATGCGCTCGGTGTCATCGTAGATCCGGTAATTGGCTCCTATCAGCTTCAGCGGCTCTCGCTGAAGCTGATAGGTCAGGCATTGGGGGCTGAGCTTCAGGACGCGCCTCGCTAGCCGCCCTGACGCCCTTCTATGGCGGTGAGCAGGATCGCTGCAGCCATACCCATTCTCCGGTCGAGATCACCATTGGGATCATCAGAGAAATCGATGGTCAGTTTGTACAGGAATGGGTTGAACTGCTGCCGGATATCGACGACGCGCCGGCCATCGTACATTATCACATCGAAGTTCTGCGGAATCCAGTTGCTCAGATATCTGCGCAGCATCGCCATCATCATGCTGTCTTCGATGATCTTTCCAAGCACCTCGTCGTTGACGCCGAGGACCTCCCACTCGTCGCGGACGATGGAGGTCCATCCTTTGCGGCGGAATGCACCGACCTTGCCCGTCTGCGGGTCGATCACGTCGTAGGCTGCCGCGAAGTCGAGAATCTGACGTGCCTGGATGATCAGGCTCTCCTGTGACTTCGTCTCATCCGTGTAGACACGAATGTCCTCCTTGAGCCTGAATCCCTTTTGGTTTACAAAGGCAGCCAGGCCGCCATGGTCGTCATAGATCCGAAAGTTTGCGCCGACAAGCTTTGCGAATTGCCGATGCAATTCGTATTTAACGCACTGCGGTGTTAGGTTCATCCCAACAGTTCAGACGCGTGCCTATGGGAAGATGCCGCGCTGGAACGTCGCTTCAGCAACCCGCTTCACGCCGATGATCATCGCTGCGGTCCGCATGTCGGTCTTGTGCTGCATCATCGTGTGGTGCACACCGGCGTAGGCGTTGCGAAGGATTCTGGAGAGCTTTTCGTTGACCTCGTCCTCTTCCCAGAAGAAGTTCTGCAGATCCTGCACCCATTCGAAGTAGCTGGCGACAACGCCGCCTGCGTTTGCCAGAACATCTGGCACAACAAGAATGCCCTTGTCTGACAGGATCCTATCTGCTTCAGGAGTCGTCGGCCCGTTTGCGCCTTCGACAATGATCTTTGCTTTGATGCGGTCTGCGTTCTGTTCAGTGATCTGGGCTGCGATTGCCGCCGGGATCAGGATGTCGCAGTCGACTTCCAGGAGTTCTTCGTTCGTGATCTCCTCAGCATCCTTGAACCGATGGATGCCGCCATCAAACTTCGCGTATTTTTGGCAGATCTGCCGGATGGGAAGCCCTTTCGGATTGTAGAGGCCGCCCTTATGGTCGCTGATCGCGATGATCTTAGCGCCTGCATCCTGGGCAAGCCTGGCTGCGACTGAGCCGACGTTTCCGAAGCCTTGGACAGCCACTCGAGCGCCTTCCATCTCAATTCCGAAATGGTCGCAGGCTTCAATGCCCGTGACGATGACGCCCCGGCCAGTGGCCTCAACACGTCCTTCTGAACCGCCAAGGTGGATTGGCTTGCCGGTGACTACGCCTGGAACCGTATGGCCAGCCTGCATGGAGTAGGTGTCCATGATCCAGCCCATGACCTCAGCGTTAGTGCCGATATCGGGGGCTGGAATGTCGCTTCGCTCACCGATGAGCAGGCTGATTTCCGTTGTGAAGCGGCGGGTCAGCTTTTCCAGCTCGCGCTTGGAGAGCCGCTTAACGTTTACGGCCACTCCGCCCTTGGCGCCGCCGTACGGGATGTTGACAACTGCGCATTTCCAGGTCATCCACATGGAGAGTGCGGTCGTCTCATCAAGGTCGACGTCCGGATGGTATCGGAGTCCACCCTTGGACGGCCCACGGCTCACGTTGTGCTGAACGCGATAGCCTTCAAAGCAGGCCACTTCCCCGTTGTCCATGACAACGGGAAAGTTGACCACAAGCTGTTTCTGTGGGCGGGAAAGGACCTCTACGAGACCCTCATCCATATCGAGATGCTGTGCAGCTTCGCGCAGCTGGCGTCTTGCCATGTCTAGAACGTCATATTCGCTCATATATTTTCAGGCTTCCTTTGGCTGAAAGATTCGACGAGCGATAGGATACACCGCCAGCGAAATCACTGCACAGAGCAGGGCAGAAATACTCGCTGAAGCAAGGTATGGACCTATGCCGCCCGCAGGCTGGACAAAAATCGTTCCGAGTCGCGCCAGCAGCACAGCAGCCGCGACGATTGCCGCTGCTGGCATCGGAGCCAGCTCGGCCGGCTGCTTTGCAGCGAAGGCGGCTAAGTAGGCCGCAATGGCGGTTGAGATGATCTGTGCCGTCATTCCGACACCCGAGAGGGCTCCAGCGGCAAATCCGACGGCAAAGCCGAGGATAGCGCCTCCTGAAGGCCTAATGAACAGCGCGATTGTGAGAGCAAATGTGAGGGCAAACGCGGGTCTTCCTGGCCCTATCTGGAACGAGGCTGCCGCGCCCTGGTCCAGGACCACGCCGAGCCAGATCAGAAGCGCAGCCCACGCCCAGCCTTTCCAGGGGCTCACTTGAGAATCACCACCTGTTGTGAGAGCGCAGGCTTGGTGGCCGGAAAGACCTTGATCAGCCTTGAACCAAGTTCGGGTGCATCGGTCACTTCGATGACCTCTCCGATCAGAAGGCCGCCGGGAAGAATCCTGGAGAGGCCGGATGTCTCGACCTTGTCTCCGACTTCGACAGGAGCGTTGCGTACGACTTCGAACAGGAGAGTATTGGGCGTGTCGCCGGCGATAATTCCGTCAACTCGGCCGCCTTCGCGAACGGCGCTCGCTCCCAGTTTGATCGAGGGTGAGGTGATCAGCACGGCCTGGCAGACGTTCTCCTCCACCGTCTCCACGATGGCCGCAAGCCCTTCCGGGGTCATGACGGCAAGCCGAGGCTTGACTCCAGAATTCGAGCCGACTGAGATCGTCATCCTGAGTTCGAATGGGTCGAAGCGAATGATGTCTCCGTAGATCTTCTCTCGGCCAGGATGGACGGGCAGTGAGTTCAGCGCGCGCAGCTCATCGAGCTCTCGGCTCTCGGCCGCCGTCTTTAGTGCTTCAGCTTCAAGAAAGGCAATCCTAGCCTTTAGATCGCGGTTCTGAGCTGTGAGTTGAGGGCTCTGCTTGAGCCCAGTAAAGAAGTCTGAAGTGCCCTGCAGACCACCTGCTACCAGTGAGGAGGGTTTGTCAACGACGGCGTGCACCGCGCGGGATGTCGGGCCCATTCGACCGGCACGTTTAGCTGCGCCTTGGATTCCGCCCAAGGCGATGCCAACCACGCACAGCACGGCGAGAACCGTCCAGTCTCTGCCTGAGCCTTCGTCTAGCCTCTCGATGTCTTCTCCAGCATCCGCCGTATGTTGGGGTTCTCGTGCATCGCATCGAGCACACGAGCGGTTCCCATCACGACGCAGCTGAGAGGATCGTCGGCCACTCTGACCGGCATCCCTGTCTGCGAGGCAATGAGCTTGTCTAAACCTCTGATGAGCGCGCCTCCGCCCGCCAGGACAATGCCTGAATTCATAGCGTCAGCAGCCAACTCCGGCGGAGTCGCCTCCAGAGTCAGTTTGACAGCTTCCACGATTGTGCTGAGCGGTTCTTCGATTGCAAATCTCACCTCTTCGCTGGTGATGACTGCACTCTTGGGGAGACCTGAGACGAGGTCACGGCCCTTGACTTCAAGCTGCAGCTCCTGCTCAAGGGGGAAGGCGCTGCCTATCTCCAGCTTGGCGTTCTCTGCCGTTCTCTCACCGATGTACAGGTTGTACGCACGCCGAATGTACGCCGTGATCGCCTCATCGATTTCATCGCCTGCTACACGGACTGAACGTGAGTGGACGATGCCCGCGAGCGAGATGACAGCAACCTCAGTGGTGCCGCCACCGATGTCGATGATCATGCTGCCGGTGGGATCTTCGATCGGAAGGCCTGCGCCGATTGCGGCAGCCATCGGCTCTTCGATGACGTAGGCCTTGTTTGCACCGGCCTTCCGGCAGGCGTCTAGCACCGCGTCTCGCTCAACTTCTGTGATGCCGCTGGGGATGCCGACGACGACGGTTGTGTGGAAAGTGAGCCCCTTTTTCGTCTTCGAAATAAAGTGCTTGATCATCGCGAGCGTCTGATCGTAGTCCGCGATGACACCATCGCGGAGCGGCCTGACGGCGACAATGTTTGCAGGGGTTCTGCCAAGCATGTGCTTGGCAGCGAGGCCGACACCGAAAATCTCTCCGGTGTCCTTGTTGGTGGCGATGACGCTCGGCTCGCGAATCGTGATCCCCTCACCAGCGACGCAGACAAGGGTGTTCGCCGTGCCCAAATCGATCCCAATATCGCGTGCGAATTGGGATCGTAGCTTTCTTGCGAACGGCGAAAGGTTCTGCTGCGCCATGAAAGGGTGTCTCTAGTGGAGAGTTTGACCGCTGTAAGCACGTCAAGGCCAAGTTGATGTGCCGGATTGGGCAAAAGGCAGAAAAAAAGCGGCCTAAGGAGCTTGAATCGCTTCCTTAGGCTGCTTGTAATAGTCTCATGCTGCCGCACAGGCCAAGGCCCGGGCAACAGAAGCTACATGGAGACTCTGGCTCCGCCACTGGGTCGGCCGGTCCGACCGCCGCCGCTTCCACCGAAGCCGCCGCCTCCGCCGCCACCCGGAAGGGATGAGCCGGTTACGACGTTGCCGGACTGGATTACCGGTTCAGAGACATCTACAGCTTGGGGTGCTGCGATTGACGGAACATCGGGCGATGTAAAGTAGAGCACAGCCGCGCCTGCGAGGCACACGACAACCGCGACGATCATGATGATCATGTCATTCTGATTCTTCAAGACAGGACTCCTAACTAGCTATTCTAGCACCAACGGAACCTGGAGAGTTCCCTCGTCTGTGCTGAAAAAAGCTTCACACCGGGCAGAAATGAAGCCATCTCACGCCTGATGTAAGTGCTTTGACGCATGCCAAAGGCAGAACGTCACACGACCTAGTGTCGGAAGCGTCGCACACCGGTTAGGACCATCGCGATCCCGAGCCGGTCGGCCGCCGCGATCACTTCGGGGTCCTTCTTGCTTCCGCCAGGCTGAATGACCGCAGCGATGCCAG
>JALGYA010000214.1 GCA_029824475.1 Fimbriimonadia bacterium
CGGTACGCCACAGCCTCGCTCTCGGGCACATAACCGATGGGATAGACCCTCATCGCCGCCGCCGCAATCAGGCCGTATGCGCCGCGTGTGCCACACATAAACCGGTGGATGTCGTATCCAGCCACCGACTTGACGGCCTTGCTGCCGCACTTTGAAACATATCCACCTGACTGGATGGTACAGAGCCCCAATATCCAGTCTCTAATTGCACCCATCTGCTCTCTCAATCCATGCGGCAAGCCAGCCCCGATGAGGCCGCCGACCGTGCCAGGAATGCCATCGATCAGCGCGTGACCAGTCTGAGGGAGAGGCAGGCACTGCCCACGCGTCAGCAGCTCACTCTGCAGCTCTTCCATGGTCGTGCCAGCCCAGGCCACGACCACTAGATCATCTGGGTCCCATTCAATAATCCCTGCGTGATCTCTGGTGCAGATCTCGCGGGCGTCATGAGGCGAATCAAAAACCGACTTGGTCCCCAAACCTTGAATTGCCCGAGGTGAATCCAGCTCTTCCGCCCACTCCGTGATCTCAACCGAAGCGCCCTTCCAGGCAAGCCGGCTCATCATGTCGCTGCACCCCGCCATCGGCGCATGTGCTCAACACAGCCCTTTTGGTTCGGCAGCACCTTGCAGGGGTTGCACAGTTCGCTCTGATGGAAGATCGAGCGGACCTCCATCTGCAGCCGAAGATCGTCCTCGCTGAACATCACTTTCATCGCATCCAGCTTCTCAACACCCACCCCGTGCTCGCCGGTGATGCTGCCGCCCAGCTCGATGCACTTTTCAATAATTTTCTGACCAGCCGTCTCAGCCGCATGGATCATCCCCGGCTCCCTCTCGTCGAAGCAGAGAACCGGATGCAAGTTCCCATCTCCGGCATGAAAGATATTGGCCGTAATCAGCCCGTGCTCACTCCCAACTTTGGACACAAAGTCGAGCATTTCAGGCAGCTTCGACCGTGGAATTACACCGTCGTGTGTCACGAGCGTCGGTGCGATCCGCCCCAAGGCTCCGATCCCCTTCTTCCGAGCCTTCCAAAGTTGGGCTCGCTCCTCTTCATCGGCAGCGACCTGCAGACCGATGCTCCCTTGAGCCTCGCAGATCCGCCGAACCTCTTGAATCTCGGTCAAAGCAGCCTCAGGCTCACCATCACACTCGATCAGCAGCAGAGCCTCAGACCCTTCCGGATACTCCAGCCCAAACGCCGCCTTCACCGCTTCACATACCTTTCGGTCCATGATCTCCAACGCAGCCGGGACGATTCCCACAGAAATGATCGCCGCAACGGTTTCGCAGGCGGCCCGAGTGGATGAGAACGAAGCCAGCACAGTCTCTACAGCAGCTGGGTCTGGAGAGAGCTTCACCCAGGCCTCCGTCACAATCCCAACCGTCCCCTCAGAACCGACGATCAAATCGATAAACGGAGAGTCAGGATGGTCTGCGATCGGTCCGCCCAGCTCAATCACTTCGCCGTCAAAACCGACCATTGTGAGGCCAAAAACGTGCTGAGCGGTCACGCCATACTTGAGCGTATGCGGCCCGCCAGAGTTCTCCGCGATGTTCCCGCCCAGGGTGCTCACGGACTGGCTGGAAGGGTCCGGGGCAAAGTAAAGGCCATGCTCTGAAGCAGCCTGCGTCAGCTTCAGGTTCACATGCCCAGACTGCACACGAGCCACCCGATTCTCGACATCAAGCTCAAGAAGCTGAGTCATCCCCTTCGTCGAGATCACAACTCCGCCTTTTGCCGCCAAGGCGCCCCCGGAGAGGCCTGTTCCAGCACCTCGTGGCACGAATGGAGTCTCCGTCTCGCCGCACCACCGCACGACACGGCTCACTTCTTCAGTGTTCCTAGGGAAGACCACCGCGAACGGCTTGCTTTTGTCCAAAGGGTAGGCGTCACAGTCGTACGCGCGCATCGCAGCACCGCTCGTCACGACCTGTTCGTCGCTTAAGATCTGCTTCAGTTCGTCGACAGAGCCTACGGAGGGCATTGAACGCAGTTTATCCGAGTAACCTTTAGCCGTGTTCGTCACCTTCGAGGGCCCGGAAGGCTCCGGCAAGTCCACAGCGATGCGAGCTGTCGCAAAAGAGCTCCGAGCCCAAGGCCGTGAGGTCGTCGAAACACGTGAGCCCGGTGGCGGAAAAACCGGCGCGGCCGTAAGAGAAATCCTCCTCCACGGTGAAGACATCAGCCGTCTCACCGAGACATTCCTCTTCCTTGCAGACCGGTCAAACAACGTCAAGTCGATCATCAAGCCAGCTCTTGAAAGCGGTGCGGTAGTTCTTTGCGATCGCCACGCCGACTCCACTGTGGTCTATCAGGGCCACGCCCGCGGGATGGACCTCGATACTCTCCGCAGCCTTAACAGCACAGCGACAGACGGACTGAAGCCCGACCTCACAATCCTCATCGATCTCAGCCCAGAAGTCGGCCTCGCCAGGATCGAATCCAAAGACCGACTCGACGCCGAGCCGATAGAGTTCCACCAGATGGTAAGGCAGGGATTCCTGGACGAAGCAGCCAGAGAGCCTGGCCGCTGGCACATCATTTCAGGAGACCAGGAGCCGGAGGAAGTCGCGGCAGAATGCCTGAAAGCAGTCACGGACCGGCTCTAATGGAACTCTTCTGCTGCCGCTCCGCAATGATAGAATAGAGCTATGTTCGCCGCGCTGAGTTTTGCCGCCCTGACTGCCACAAGCCAGTCGGGACCCCTGGAGAGATACAAGTCCTTCCGGGCAGCCAGTCCAAGTGTCAGCGTCGATCTCAAGCTGTCGTCAGATCAGCTGGGCGGAAGCGGAATAGGCAGCTATGCGTTCTCTCCGAAATACGAGCAGGCCTTCCGCGTCAAGTGGCGCGATATGGACATGGAGATGAAGCAGGACGCCGAGAGCAAAGTCCTCATTCTCTACCACCACAACAAAACCTACGACCAGTACGGAAAAGTCGGGCGCATCGCCCCTCCCCATCCCGATTGGAACTACTTCGTAACGGCTTCTTATCCCGGCATTCTCACCACACCAAGCCTGGGTGATTTTGCCTCTCTATACGGCATCAGCGGCGGCAGCAGCGCCTGGTCCGTGAAGTCGACAGATGAAGCAAAAGGGACCGATCTCGTCGTCCTCAGCGTCGGCGGGCAGTTCGATGCCAGCTCACGAATTGAGGTCACGATCGACACGGATGGCAAGCCGCTTGTCTACGAAAGCTGGCACGAAGAGAGTATCGGCCAGGTCCATGTAAGGGTCGAGATGTCGAACTTTAGAACGGCGAAGACCGCGTCAAAGATCTTCTCGACTGCCCTCCCGTTCGGCTACTCGCCAGAGCAGATTCCCCAGCCCCACACAGCGCTCTCTCCTGGCGGTAGATTCACCGTCGATCCGCTTGTTGACGGCGCCTCCGGCAAACGGCACTCGCTAAAAAGCTTATATGGCAAGAAGGGAGTCGCGATCATGATTACGAGCCCCGATTGTGAAATCTCGGTGAATGCCGAAAAAGAGATGCGCGAAGTGCGCCAGCTCCTGGCCAAAGCCGACATAGAGATGATCGAAGTCAGCATCGGAGAGGGCCGCCCGGCAAAGCGTGACAGAGATCCGAACCGAATCCTGATCTGGGATCAGTCTGGCGAGATCGATCGCCTGACCGATGTTCCCGCCACCCCCTGGTTCATTCGGCTCGACCCGGATGGTGTCGTTCAGAGCGCATGGGGAGGCTGGAAGCCAGGATCTGCCAAGCAGATCGCAGAGACTCTAGCCGGAATTATTGACTAGGCTCGGCGTCTCTCAGCACCCGCTCCACAAGAGCGAGCGCCGCAAAGTCATCCACAGGATCGGGCGGCACCTGCATCGAGGCTGGCAGCAGCCTGCGCCAGCCCTTCCTGGGAATGTGCTTCCAGTAGAGCTCTCTCGCCCGCAGCGTAGTGCCCGTCTCGTCCACGATCAGGATGCCGACGCTCGGCAGATGAGCGCGGATCTCCTCGACAGTCTCCTTCGACGAAGTCCCGGAGCCGACGATGATCATTCCAAACTCACCTACTGCACGAGCCTGATCGATGCAGTCGGCCAGCTCACCATTGCGTGCAATCCCGCGCCAAAGCAGCTTGCCTGAGCGGTCCGCTAGAGCAAGCCCACACTTTGCTGAACCAGGGTCTACCGCGAGAATCGGGCGATCAGGCGTAGTCATCTAACTCGGAATCCCAGCGCGACCTGGTCTCCTGCTCGCGTCTGCTCTTTCGCCATGAACTGGACCCGGACGATTCCATCCGCCGCCACGATCTCCTCGATCAGCGAAATCACATCCTCTCGACTGAGCTCACCAACAGAGAGGTCCTTGCCGATCGCTGGAATCGGGGCGGCGGTCAGCACCTGCTTCCTCACTTCAATCTGAAGGAAGTCCTCAAGAGCCTGGGCAATCGCGTCGCTGCCAAGGCTGCCGTCAAGCTTGATTTCAGAGATGATCTCGCCTTCTCGATAGACCACGCGGTTCGATACAATTTCCGCCTTGACCGGCACTGGCTCACCCGCAAATGAGTTGAACAGCGCCCGGAACACCAAGAGCTGATGATCGCGGCTGCCAGATAGGCCTTGAATTACCGCACGCACCTGGTTTTGGCCTGAAAGGGTTCCGTCTGCATACGGAATATCGATGAACGCTGCGTAGTCCTCTTCCGTGCCAGAAACGGGAGCCGCACCACGAGTCCGCGCATACCTGGAGGCCGCGAAGAGTGCCTCGTAAACCTGCTGACCAGCCTGCTGAGTCGTGAGGTTCGGTCCAACGCTGAGGCGAGTCAACTCATCGCCGATGCGCATCATCAACGGGCTTGTTCGGTGGAGGCTGTTTGACTTGAACAGCTGCTGCCTCGCCATATCCAGATCAAGCTCAACTCTCTCCAGCTCATCTGAGATGCCATCGAAGGCCTTCTGCGCCTCCAAGAGGTCGGAATTGACCTTGGTGAGGTCTGCGTTTCTCCG
>JALGYA010000215.1 GCA_029824475.1 Fimbriimonadia bacterium
GCAAAGTCGTGTCTTCCGAGTGCAAGGAACACCGGAGACTGCAGATTCTCAAGCCCTTGCAGGTTGTCGAGCTTCGGGAACAGTTCGCCCCACACGTGGGCCATCATTTGCGAGTTCACTGAAATTCCTTCCCAGAGCGGTGAGGCGTCAAAGTCGTAGTCGTACCAGTACTTCGGACCGTTCCGGATGTATGTTGCGGCAAAACGCTCATCGGGAATAATCGACTCCAGCTCCTCATCCGGAAGCGCAGCCTGATTCCGATCCCACGCCGCCTTCCGTTCCTCAGAAGCTGTTTCCTCCCAGTACTCCAGAGACTGCATATAAGAGTCGCCATCGAATCGCGGCGAGATCGCAACCATAACTGTATGGGAGACGTGCTCTGGATAGGTCTTCGCGTACTCCAGAGCCAAGTATGAGTGGCCTGAATGACCGATCACGATGACCTCGCCCAGATTCAGCCTGCTGCGAATTAGTTCGATGTCATCAACAAGCCTCTTAATCGAAAACTCCGCATTGTCCACCTTGCCAGGCGAAGCCGCAGAGCCCCGGTGATCGATAAACACCAGCTTCAAGTGCGACCGCAGGTCTTCAGAAAATGCCTTGGCATAGTAGTCGGGATAGCCGATCACGATCGCTGTCGGGCCCCGGCCTTCAATCTTGTATTCAAGGTCAAACACGCCGCTCTTGACTGTGCCAGCCGTTGGGATCAACACCTCCGAAACGGGAGGTCCAGAGACACAGCCGGCAGCCACAAACGCCAACAGAGTCAGCCAGCGCATCCTGTCGACTCCCAGTCTTCTTTGCTCAGGGCGAGGATCGTGACGTCCTTGAACTCACCCCTCTTCCAAATAAAGGCCGGCTTGCAGCCGCACTTCTTGTATCCGATCTTTTCCAGCAAGCTGATGATAGCGACGTTGTCCGCCAGCACCTCTGAATAGATCATCCTTAAACCTAAGACCTCAAAGGCGTACTTAGACCGCACCATTGCCGCATCCAGGCCGTATCCCTTGCCTCGCTCCGCAGTAGGACCAATAAACAGTCCACTTATGGCTGTCCGATTGAACCAGTCGATCTGCTGGAGTGACGCCGAACCAACATGTCGGCCATCCAGCGTCTCGATGGCGAAGCGAGCTTCATTCTTGATCGAGCCTCGCTTCTCAAGCCAGACTTTCATTTCGTGCCAGGTCGTCGGCAGCTCGGACATGATCATCCAGTCACCGACGCCGTCCCCGTTCATCCATTCGACATAGTTGTCGCAGTGTTTTTCTACA
This sequence comes from Fimbriimonadia bacterium, assembly GCA_029824475.1. GTDB lineage: Bacteria > Armatimonadota > Fimbriimonadia > Fimbriimonadales > Fimbriimonadaceae > JALGXY01. The sequence goes on from JALGYA010000215.1 coordinate 1,272, forward strand.
CACATCGGCACGAGCCGAATCTTCGCGCCTTCCCACATTATTTCTCTTCGGGCTCGAACCTCTTCATGACACCTGAAAACGGCCCGTCGTTCATACGAACAGTCATCCAATCGTCATCTATGCGCATGGTGTGCGGAGGCTTGGCGGACTGCATCGCGCCCATCACGTCAAGGATAGATGTCTCGCCCTCGTCATCCTCTTTCTTCAATGGGAGGTCTGGGGTGAGAGTAAGGACTCCACCGTCCTCTGTCCACTTCCCCATCTCGCTGAGAAGCGCCATCTCCTTCACCGTGAAGAAGTAGTCACCGGATTCATCGATCTGCAGCCAACCTGTGTAATCCCGAGTGCCAGCAGATGCTTGGAACGTGACGGTGCCTTCGTAGTTGCCCGCAGGTGATGTTGGCGGTGGAGTCTTGCTGCCACACCCGATAAGGGCCGCAGTGCCAAGGATCATGAGAGCTGCACGCATTACCATTCTTGAGATGCTACCTTGGGAAGAATCAGCCGCCGCCCGGGTAGGGTGCAGCTATGAAGTGGCTCATTCCAGCAGCAGCGTCCCTGGCTGCACTAGCGACGTTCTCTGCAGCAAGCGCGAAAGGAGAATCAACTCCACCGCTCAAGGCCTCGGTCAGTCAGAAGGCTCAGTGGTACAAGGGCAACCTGCACACCCATACGCTTTGGAGCGACGGCGACGACTACCCGGAGATGATTGTCGACTGGTACAAAAGCCGCGGCTATAACTTCCTTGCGCTTTCGGACCACAACATTCTCAGCAAGGGCGAGCGCTGGTTTGACCTCAGCGGATCCAGGGGCCGCGGTACGCCCCTTGCCGACTATCTTGAAAAGCTTGGCGACGATTGGGTCAAGACCAAGGTTCAAAACGACAAAGTCTATGTCCTGCTCCGAACGCTTGAAGAGTTCCGTGGCCTGTACGAAGAGCCCGGCAAGTTTCTCATGATCCAAAGCGAAGAGATCACAGACAGCTACGCTGGCCACCCCGTGCACATGAACGCCACCAACATTCAGGAGCTGATCCCGCCTCAGCACGGGAATTCCGTCTTAGAGACGATGCAAAACAACGTTGATGCTGTCGCTGAGCAGCGAGAGCGAACCGGCGTACCTATGTTCATCCACCTGAATCATCCCAACTTTGTCTGGGGCGTCACAGCAGAAGAGTTGATGCACGTAAACGGTGAGAAATTCTTCGAGGTCTACAACGGTCATCCATCTGTCAACAACTACGGCGACAAGATCCACGCAGGCACCGAGAGGATGTGGGACATCATTTTGACAATGCGGCTCGCTGAGCTGAACATGGAGATCATGTATGGGATTGGCGTCGACGACGGACACCACTACCATGACATGGCGATCGGTAAATCGAATCCCGGGCGCGGCTGGGTAATGGTTCGATCCAAGTCGCTGGATGCAGACAGCATCGTCCACGCTATGGAGCGAGGTGATTTCTATTCATCAAGCGGAGTCAGCCTGAGTGATGTTCGCTTCGACGGTCGCCGGTACAGCGTCACAATCGATGCTGAGGAGGGAATTGAGTACACGACAACGTTCTATGGCACCCGAAAAGGCTATGACTCGACAAGCACACCTGTGACCGATGACGACGGCGAGCCGCTCGGTGTAACTCGCAATTACAGCGATGATGTTGGTGAGGTTTTGGCGGTTGTCGAAGGGGCAGCAGCTTCGTACAAGCTGCAAGGCGACGAGATCTATGTCCGGGCGAAAATCACGTCGACGAAGAAGATCGAGAACCCCTACGTTGCTGGCGAAACAGCGGCGGCATGGATTCAGCCGGTGGTTCCCAGAAAATAGGCGTCGGTTTTTCGGCGTCATCTTGGCTGGGCAGAGGAGTAGCTTGATTTCATGTTGACTCTGCCCAGCCAAGACAAGATGTACCAAGCGCTGCTCGATCGCGACGGCTGCTACGACGGCGTCTTCTACATCGCCGTCAAAACAACCGGAATCTTTTGTCGCCCGATCTGCCCTGCGCGTAAGCCGCTTCGCAAAAACGTGGAGTTCTTTGCGGAGCCCAAGGAGGCCGTCTACGCCGGATATCGGCCCTGCAAGCGCTGCAAGCCACTAGATCGGGTCCAGCAGATGCCGGACTGGGTGCGTAAGGCGACATCTTTAGCCGAAGCTCTTCCAGAGGAGCGCGTGACGGAGTATCAGCTCCGAGAAGCAGGGATCAGCCCGGATAGGCTTCGCCGCTGGTTCAAGACGAACTACGGGATGTCGTTTCAGTCGTATCAACGGGGCCTGCGGCTTGGGCAGGCGTTCGGGCAGCTTCGTAAAGGACAGAGTGTGATTGAGACTTCCGTCGATTCTGGCTGGGAGTCGACTAGTGGGTTCCGGGATGCGTTCCAGAAGGCGTTCGGCACTGCACCGAGAGATGCTGCGGGACCGATGTTTGCCATGAGGTGGATCGAAACACCCCTCGGCCCGATGGTAGCCATCGCCGATGACTCCGCGCTCTATCTGCTGGAGTTTGCGGACCGTCCGATGCTGGCGTCTCAGATGAAGACGCTTCATCGCCGGTACAAGTGCTCAGTGGCTCCAGGGATGAACGATGTTCTTAGGCTTCTAGAGAAAGAGCTTGCTTCGTACTTTGCTGGTGAGCTCCAATCATTCTCTGTGCCGCTGGATGCCCGTGGGACAGAATTTCAGTGCGCCGTCTGGGATCGGCTGCTTGAGATTCCCTATGGAGGGCTGCTCAGCTACGGCGAGATGGCCCGTGACCTAGATCGCGCCGGAGCGCAGCGGGCCGTTGGCAAGGCTAACGGTGATAATCGCCTGGCGATCTTGATTCCGTGCCACCGGGTAGTGCGGAGCGATGGGTCGCTTTGTGGCTACGGCGGTGGCCTGTGGCGGAAGAAGCGGCTGCTTGAGATCGAACAGGGTCAGGCTAGGCTCGTTTAAACAACGGCATGCCCAGACTTTATTGACGTCATCACAAGCCTGATCTGATCATAAGAAACTTCCTCGTTCAGGGCTTCAAAAACAGGCCGGAGGCGACCTGAGCCGCTCTCTTTGATCGCCTCTCTGATCCGAGCCTCGGTCTCGGCTTCAACCCAGGGACTCAGTGTCCTCGGCTGGGTGTCCTGAACCCACTCGACCAGATAGGCCTGCACCGTCGAAACCGCCAGGCCAGCCTTAGCTGCCGCATCAGGTACAGATTTTCCCGCCTCAAAGTGGGGACGAAGCTTCTCACTAGTGTCCGCAGATAGTCGCGGCCCTTCCTGGCTGATTCGACTTCTGAATTCTTTCATCAAAGGCAAGAAAGCTGGCCCGAGGTCTGTCGCTCTACGGTCACCCACACCGGGAACAGCCTTCAGCTCCTCGATAGAACTCGGCAGAGCACGAGCGATCTCGATCAAAGTCGCGTCGTGGAAGATCACGTAAGCCGGAACCTCGCGCTCCGCAGCGATCGCCTTCCTCTTCTCGCGCATCGCTTCGAAAAGCTCCAGGCGGACACCAGAAAGACCAGCCACAGCGGCTTTCTTCGACTTCCTTGGCGCCTCAAACTCGCGAAGCAGAATCTCCCGCCGATCCTGGATTGCAGCGTTGCTTTCATCTACAAGACACACGACCGGAAACTGTGACCCGGTCCGGCCCAACAGGTCCGCATCAATCAGCTGATTG
>JALGYA010000216.1 GCA_029824475.1 Fimbriimonadia bacterium
GGCCGCGCTTAGCCCCGCCAACAACGTCGAGCTCTTCCTGTGTGATGCCGATCGCCTGGAGACTCTCGGGGCTCGGCTGGAATGACTCAAGGCAATCCTTGCAGTTGAGCCTAATGAGCCGCTGAGCGAGAACACCAACTATCGATGAAGCCGCCAAGTAAGGCTCAACGCCCATGTCGAGGAGTCTTGTCAGGGCCGATGACGAATCGTTTGTATGAAGCGTGCTGAAGACGAGGTGGCCTGTCAAGGCCGCGTGGATCGAAATCTCTGCGGTCTCATGGTCGCGGATTTCACCGACCATGATCACGTCAGGGTCTTGGCGGACGATGCTTCTCAAGCCATCGGCAAAGGTGAGGCCGATGCTCGATCGCACCTGAATCTGCCCAACTCCGGACAGCTGATACTCCACCGGATCCTCAATGGTGAGGATGTTTCGGCTAGGTGAATAGACCTCCTGGAGGCCGGCATAGAGCGTGGTTGATTTACCGCTGCCTGTAGGGCCGGTAACGAGGATCATGCCGTAGGGCACGCTGATCAGCTTTCGCCAAATTTCGAGCGTATCGGGCCGCATACCGAGCTGCGGCAGGCCGATCATCGCCGTTCCTTTGTCTAGGATTCGCATCACGGCGCGTTCGCCGTGGACGGTGGGGATGATGCTGACGCGGACGTCGATCTGGCGTCCTGCGATGGTGAGCTTGATGCGGCCATCTTGTGGGAGCCTGCGCTCTGCGATGTTCATGCCGCCCAGAATCTTAATGCGTGAGACGAGGGCCGCGTGCATCCTTCGCGGCGGCTCTAGAGCCTCCAGGAGGAGTCCGTCAACGCGGTAGCGGACTTTGACTTCCTTCTCGTACGGTTCTATATGGATGTCGCTGACACCGTCACGCACGGCCTGTGCGAACATCAGGTTGACCATCTGGACGACGGCTGCTTCGCCGGCCATCTTCTGCAGGTCGGCAAGGTCGGCGGTATCGTCGACCTCAATGCTAGGTTCGCTGCTCTGATCGAGCTCAGAGAGCATGTCCGAAAGAAAGTGCTCTTCGATCTTGTCCTTGACCAGCGCGGGATCGGCCAGATGTGGCGTGACCGGCATCTCGATGAGGATGCCGAGGTCGTCGATCGCGCTGAGCGACGAGACAGCGCCGATGGCGGCATGCAGTGAACCGTCCTTGACCCAGAGGGGCAGAACCTGATGCTTCAGCGCGAAATCAGCGGGGACTTCGTCGGCTGCGGCAGGGTCAGGCTTGACCTCTTCGAGGTCCACCTGCTCTAAGCCGAGGCTGAGCAGGTGAGCGCTCCCGTTCTGACCGGGGTCGTCGGACATGGGTTGATTGACGCCTTCACCTTCCATTCGTTCAATTGATACCGCCTCACGGGGACCAAATATCCGCTGTTTGGCCTGTTTTGAGGAATGGGATTGAACGGACAGGTGGCTCAAAAGCACGGAGAATCACTATGAAACCGAAAACGATAGGGATTCTGGGTTTGTCAATGTTGGCCGTGCTGTGGGGATGCGGGGCTGACGGAAGCGGCGCTTCGGCAGAGGTTATGAGCAAGTCCGAGTCGGGCAGAACAGTGTTGACCAGAGACCTCTCCTCAGGGGAGATGGAGCTTGTGTCGTTCGATTCGGCAGCCGCTCCTCAGACGAGGGACATCATCCGCACAGGATGGATCAAGATGCATGTCGACGATGTTGACGGAGCTGCGCGCCAGATCAGGCAGATGGCACAGGCCGCTGGCGGCTTCGATGAAGAGAGCACCATCAGGCAGTCGCGGACGGCTGCTGCGTCTGCCGAACTCATCTTGCGCGTTCCCAGCGGTGACTTTGTGAGCATCCTCGATGAGATCGAGAAGATGGGCTGGCGGGAGAGCAGAAACTCTGAAGGGGAGGATGTCACAGACCAGCTCGTGGATCTCGATGCCCGGATTCGTGCAGCGAAGTCTGAAGAGACGGCCTACATAGACATCATGTCTTCAGCCAAGCAGATTGCTGAGGTCCTCAAAGTCCAGGGCGAGATTTCCAAAGTTCGCACCAGGATTGAGCAGATGGAGGCTCGGCAGCTGAGTATGAAACGCAAGGCTTCACTCTCTACGATCCACGTTACGCTGACTCAAAACGATGTGGTTCCCACCAGCTCTAACCCCAGTTGGGCGAAGCAAAGCCTAGCCGGATCGGTCTCAACGCTGCAGGGATTTGGCCGTGCGGCCGGCTCGACCGGAATCTTCCTCGCAGTCACATCCCCAATCTGGGCAATCCCTGCGTTCGTGATTTGGTGGATAATTGGAAGAAGACGGCGAAACGAGCAAGCTCAGCCCACCGGCTAAATTGCCTGGAGTTTGAGGCTGCTTCTGCCGACTTAAGAAGCAGATATGTCGCAGCCTCAAACTTCAAAGCGCCGCAAGGCACTCATTACTGGTGTCACAGGCCAGGATGGGGCCTATCTGTCTGAGCTACTGCTCGACATGGGCTACGAGGTCCACGGCATAAAACGGCGATCATCGCTGTTCAATACGGCCAGGATCGACCACCTCTTCACTGACCTCCATGAAGAAGGCCGGCCATTCTATCTCCACTACGGCGACCTGACAGACACGACATCGCTGATGCGGGTCCTGCAGGAAGTTCAGCCGGATGAGGTCTATAACCTAGGAGCCCAGTCTCATGTCCGAGTCAGTTTTGATTCGCCTGAGTACACGGCTCAAGCCGATGCGATCGGCACGCTGAGAATGCTGGAGGCGATCAGGACCCTGGGGATGATCGACACAGTTCGGTTCTATCAGGCCAGCACCAGTGAGATGTTTGGCAAGGTCCAAGAGGTCCCGCAAAAGGAGACCACGCCCTTCTATCCCCGCAGCCCGTACGGCTGCGCCAAGCTTTACGCCCACTGGATCACCGTCAACTACCGGGAGGCATTCGGACTGTACGCGTGCAGCGGGATTCTGTTCAACCACGAGTCGCCCCTGCGAGGCGAGACTTTCGTGACCAGGAAGATCACCAGAGCTGCGGCTCGAATCAGGCTCGGGATGCAGAAGAAGCTCTATCTGGGCAATTTCAACGCCCAGCGAGACTGGGGTCACGCTAAGGACTTCGTCAAGGCGATGCACCTGATGCTGCAGCAGGATGAGCCGGACGACTTCGTAATCGCGACGGGTGAAATGCACTCCGTGCGCGACTTCTGCAGCCTTGCATTTGGCAAGCTCGACATCAACCTGGAATGGGTGGGTGAAGGCGAAGAAGAGGTCGGTCGGGACGCCGCTACTGGCCAAGTGCTGGTCGGCGTCGATCCGCGGTACTACAGGCCGACAGAGGTCGAACAGCTGCTGGGTGATCCCTCCAAGGCAAAACAGCATCTTGGCTGGGAGCCGAAGGTGACATTTGACCAATTGGTTGACGAGATGATCAAGTGCGATTCAGACAATGTCCAGAGGGCTCTTACCCTCAAGCGAGAAGGATTCCCGCTCTATGCCTCAGCTGAAGAGACAGGATAAGATTTTCCTCGCCGGGCACCGCGGGCTTGTGGGGTCTGCCCTCTTGCGTCGGCTTCAATCCGACGGCTACGAGAATGTCATCGTCCGGACACGCCAGGAACTTGATCTGGAGAACCAGGCTGATGTCTATCAGTTCTTGAGTGACGAGAAGCCGGATGTTGTGATCGATGCCGCCGCAAAAGTAGGCGGCATTATCGCCAACAAAACGCATCCGGCGGACTTCATTGGGCTCAACTTGACGATTCAGCAGAACCTGATTTGGGGCTCGCATTTGGCGGGGATCGACAGCCTGCTGCTTCTGGGCAGTTCGTGCATTTACCCTCGAATCACACCGCAGCCGATTCCTGAGACTGCACTGCTGACAGCTCCACTTGAACCGACGAACGCGGCCTATGCAGTGGCAAAAATTGCCGGCCTGATGCTGTGTGACGCGATCAAACGGCAGTACGGGCGCAGCTACTTCACAGTGATGCCGCCCAATGTGTTTGGACCAGGCGACAACTTCGATTTGAACTCATCGCACGTGCTGGGGGCGTTTGTCCGCAAGTTTCACGACGCCAAGCCTCATGGTGCCGTCGAGTGTTGGGGGACGGGCTCTCCGAAGCGTGAGTTTCTCCATTCCGATGATCTCGCCGACGCCTGCCTCTTCCTTCTTGAGTCCGGTTACGAGGGCAGCATGATCAACATCGGAACAGGCGAATCGGTCTGTATCCGTGACCTGGCTGGCGCTGTTCAGCGCGTGGTTGGCCATGAGGGCGAGATCACCTGGGACACGAGTAAGCCAGATGGATTTCCTGAAAAGACGATGGACGTCTCTCAGCTTCACAGCCTCGGCTGGAAGCACAAGATTGAGCTCGAAGACGGCATCAGGCTCGAGTACGAGTGGTTCCTTCAGCACTGCATTTGAACCTAGCTGCCATGGTAAATACATGCTAGGCGAAAAAAGTCAGAAATTTCGAAAAAAAGTCTTGCCATTTTGAACGCCTCGTGTTACCATGCAGTAGAAGCTTGACCAAATTTAGATTGGTTATGAGTGTTGAGCTTCGGGAGTTTGGGTTTTGGACGAGGTACATACAGGGACACCTTCAGATAAATTTCACTCTGGAAAATTACGGGCCATACTGGCCAGCTTGCTGATATGCACAGCTACGACGATCTTACTTACCGCCGCCGCATCAAAGTTTTTTGCCGGATCATCCGGTCATGCTGGTGAGGGCCCCAAAGCCTCTCTTGCTGGTCGCCTCCTTTGGCACGAACCAGGTCAGGATCCACCGCAGGGTTCTGTCGTCGCTATCAGCAGCGATGATCGCGTCTTGATTGGTGAGACGGCTGTTGGCTCAAACAAGAGACTGCTCTCCTATGTTGGTGATTGTCTCTCGTGCAGCCTCGTCGACCTACACGCTGTCCTCGAG
>JALGYA010000024.1 GCA_029824475.1 Fimbriimonadia bacterium
AGTCCGCCGGAATAGAGGTCCGCGAGGCTGACAGAGCGGCAACAGCGAGTAATGCTTGGTGCGAAGCAGAGAATTGTCAAGCCGGACAAAAACTGGATGACACCGATCTGATGATAATTGCTCCATTCTAGACCTGATTTAAGGAACTCCGGCATGAGGCCGAGACCGCCGAATATCCGACTAGCTCCCAGGAAAACCAACACTCCAATCGCTGGCATCGACAGATCCATTGAGCCGGATTCAGTTTTCGGCAGCCTTCCAAAGCGTGCCGAGCCCACAATGAGAGCGACTCCCAACCCGGCCAGCACAATCCACGGCCAGTGAGGATCATCATGGAGCCGTGCATACATGCTCCTTGCCTCATCGGATGCATTGGCGTTTTGGATTTGGCTAAGAAGGCGGTACAGCAGTATTGTTAGACTTCTTATCAGGAGCAAGACTCCTGCGAGCTTCATGAGCTGGATGCCTAGTCGATTTCTCTTTTCCATCTGGTTAGTCTTCGGGATAGCGGGCATATCGGAGGCCTCTTTACTCGATCTCGCCGGTTCCTGGCATTGGCTTGAACCGATGCAGAAGCTTGCGAATCAGATTCGCGATCAGTCGCGGGCTCGTGCCTATCAGCAGGGCCAAGGTTGTCAGGACGGCGAGTGAGATTGGGTCTAGACTAGTCCAATACAACGTGAGTCCAGCAGACAGAGCTGTATAAGAGACGATGGGAGCTATGAAGTCTCCCTCCGGTTGGTTCTTAGAAACCCGAGGCCAGCCCACATTGCTCATTCCGACCATCACGGAGATGACGAGTAGGCACGAGAAGACGCCGACTGAAAATGAGCTGAAGACCAGACTCTGCTGATCAATTCTAAGACCTTCACCAGGAGACGGTGTAAAGAGCCGATCCAGCCCGTTAGCAGCGAGGCTTGCAGCCCTCCAGAGCCCTGCGGCTGCAGCTGTGAATCGCAGGCCGCCAGAATAGAGATCTGAGATGCTGACAGATCGGAAGCTGCGGCTAATGCACGGCGCAAAGCAGAGTAGGGTCATTCCCAGCACTACCGCGGCAATTCCATCCGTCCGGTTGCTGAATATCCTCAATTCAGGAAATCCGGTCGCAGGGAACTGTCCAATGCCACTGAAGATTTCGCCTGCGCCTAGAATCAACAGCAGTCCCATGGCCGGCATCGATAAATCCTTCGAGCCCGAATCCGTCTTTGGCAGCTTCCCTAGGTGAGACGATCCCAGAATGAGACCAGCTCCAAGTCCGGCGAGTGCGATCCATGGCCAATAGGGTTTCTCCAGCTCCCAGGCGAACCCACGCTCTCCCTGGTCAATTGCCTTCGCGTGCTCGAATTGGATAAGAGCACGGTAGAGCAGGGCCTTACCACCCCGGATGATGAGCATCGCTCCTGCGAGCTTCATCAGCAGGCTTCCTAGTCGATTTTTCTCTTCCACCCTCTTAGTCTACGGGATTGATGCTAGATCAGCCCCGAAATCTGATTACTCGTCGCCGATCCACTCTTCGTCCGGCATCGGATTCAGCTCCTCAGTGGGTGAGAAGATAGCCTCCAACTGAGAAAAATCGACCAAAATCTCGCGCGGCCGAGGGCCGTCGCGTGGGCCGGCGATGCCGCGCTCCTCCATCTCGTCGATAATCCGGGAAGCCCGCTGGAAGCCGATCGAGAACTTGCGCTGGATCATCGAAGTAGAGACCTGGCCGCGTTCGACCGCGAACCGCACAATCTCCTCCCACAGCGGGTCGAAGTTCTCGCGGTGCTCCTTGACCTCGGCCTCGCGCTCTTCTACAGCAATTTGGATCGGGTTGAGCACGTAGTGCGGCTTCTCCTGCTCGCGCCAGAACTGGCAGACGGCAGAGATCTCTTTCTCCGTTACAAAACAGCCTTGAACACGAACAGGCTTGGACCCATCAATGGGCAGGAACAGCATGTCGCCACGTCCGATCAGCTTCTCCGCTCCAGCCTGGTCCAAAATCGTCCGCGAGTCGATCTGAGACGAGACTGAGAACGAAATCCTGGAAGCGATATTCGCTTTGATCGTGCCGGTGATGACGTCCACTGAGGGCCGCTGAGTAGCAATAACCAGGTGGATGCCGGTGGCTCGAGCAAGCTGGGCCAGGCGACAAATAGAGGCTTCGACTTCGCTCGCCGCCTGCATCATCAGGTCGGCCAGCTCGTCGATGATCACGACAATGTAAGGGAGCTTGTCGGCAGGGTCGACCTTCTCGTTCCAGCCATCGATGTTTCGGACGCCCTCCTCGCTGAACATGTCGTACCGCCGGTCCATCTCGCGCCAGACCGCTCGCAGCACGCCGGGCGCCTCCTTGACGTCCTTCACAACCGGGCACATCAGGTGGGGAAGGCCTTCGAAGAAAGTGAGCTCAACGCGCTTCGGGTCGATCATCACGAGCCGCAAATCCTTGGGGGTCATGCGGAGGATGAGCGACATGATGATCGTCGCGAGGCAGATCGATTTGCCGGAGTTGGTCGCTCCGCCGATCAGCAGGTGCGGCATGCGCGTCAGGTCCGTGTAGGTTGAATTTCCGCTGACGTCCTTGCCCAAGGCGAGGTTCAGATGCGAGCCTTCGTCGTGGAATTCCAGGCTTTCGCACATCTCGCGCAGGGTGACCGGCGCACGCTTCGCGTTCGGCACTTCCACACCAATAGCAGACTTGCCCGGGATAGGAGCCTCAACGCGAACGTGCGATGCCGCCAGGCTCATCGCGATGTTGTCTGCGAGCGCAGTGATGCGGCTGACTCGGATGCCTGGTCCAAGGCCGACTTCAAATCGTGTAATTGTCGGCCCGTGCGCGACTTCGTTGACCGTCGCGTCGATGCCGAACTGCTCCAGAGTCGACTCCAGGACTTCGATCGACTTTTGGACCTCCTGAGGTGATCGTTTGTGACCACCGGAGGTCGGCTGCAATAGTGACAATGGGGGAAGTTGATAGTCTCCCTTTGGCTGGGAGGCCTCAACGTCCAGCGTCACGGGGGACTTGGCGGCCTTGGATTTTGTGGCCTTGGCGGGAGAGGGCTGCGGCTCTGGAGTCTCTTCTTCAGGATCAGTATTCTCGAATGCACCAGCCAGTCTTCGGCGGGACTTCTTGAGCTTCGGCTCCTTCTCCTCCGGCTCGACGCCGATCTCCTTCTTTGCCTTGAGAATCTGATCGCCCAGCTTTCGTTTTCGGGCCTTGTCAGCCAAGGTGGAGATGATGGTGCGGATGGGAACGTCAACGCTGATGGCAAGCCCAAGCCCGATCAGCAGGATTATCCCGACAACCTTCGCGTTGCCAAGCAGGCTCGCCAGAGCCCACGCCCCAGCAGCCCCGACTGCGCCACCGCTCGCTTTGAAGACCTCGTCAGGGAAGTAGTCGCCCACACCGTTGGTCTTGGCCATAGCGGCCAGGATGCCGACGAGGGCCATGGAAGCACCCCAGGAGAGGCGTGCTGCCTGCTTGGGCGACTTGCCCATGATGAGAGTCACGCCAGCGAAGCCGAGAACGACGGGCATAGCCCAGGCGCCACGGCCAAAGAGGAACGTGAAAAGGTTGGCGAGGGTATCGCCAAGAATGCCCCCGCGGCCAACGGCCAGGACAATAAGGATGACAGCAGCTAGGGCGATGAGAATCATCCCCGCTGCGTCCGTGCGGCGGTGAGAGCCTTCCGGCTCGATCTTAGGCTTGCGTCCGCCAGCCTTCTTTTTTCGCCCCTCCGTGGGCATGCAGAGATTATAGCAGGCTAGCCGTGTTCGAAGAACCTAGCTGAGCTAATCAAGCCGACAGAGGCGAGGCACATCCATAGCGCTGACCCTCCGGCACTGATGAACGGCAGCCACAATCCCACCACTGGCGAGAGCCCCAGATTCATGCCCAGATTGACAATCGTATGGAAGGCGAGGATGCCAAACAGACCTCCCACCATGACTCGGCCAAAGTACGACTGGGAGTTCGATCCGACGGACCAAATCCGGAAGAAAAAGAACAGGAATGCGAGGAACAGAATGCCAGCCCCAAACAGCCCGCCCTCTTCGCCGACCACTGAGAAGACAAAGTCGTTCTGCTGCTCCGGCACCCTGCCGGCCTGCGTCCATTCACCTTGAGCGTAGCCTGAGCCGCCAGGTCCGCCGAGAGCAAGCGCGATCGTCCCTTGGTAGACCTGATACCCCTCGTTCTGTGGGTCTGGCCTGACCATGCCGGTGATGCGGCTTCTGGCGTAATCAAACTGCGGAATAGGGGCGAAATAGAGCCCGGTAAGCAGCGCGACGAGAGCTGAAAACGCCACAGCGAGGCTCTTCCACGGGATCCCCGCGTAGACAGCACAGGCTATCCAGATCGCGAACACGGAAATCGTAGCCCCCACGTGCGGCTGGAGGATCAGCAGCGCCATGACCGGGGCTATGTGCAGGAGAGAGGCGATGAACGTCCACGCCTCCTTGATCTGGTTTCGCCGGGATGTAAAGAAGTTGGCCAGAGTGATGGCGACCAGGATCTTGGAGACCTCGCTCGGTTGAAACTTGATCGGCCCGATTTCAAGCCAGCGCTGGGCGATGCCGCGCGATTCGCCGACCATGAGCACGGCAGCGAGTATGGCTATATTGCCGATGTAGCACCAGACCGACGCCGCGCGGAGCCTGTCATGGCTGAGCCGGCTGCAGAACCCGAATACGACCAGCCCGATTACCGCGTTAAAGATCTGTTTTTTTGCGAATCCAGTGCCCGCTCCCACATCGATGCTGGAGAGGGAAATAACGCCGATTGTGAGGAGAATGGCGGCGGCGAGGACGAGGCCCCAATCGATGGGCCAGAGCCGAGCGGATGATTCCGATCTGCTGCCTAAGCCCGCCGATGACATCATGGTGCTTCTTCTGACGTAGGAGCGGCAGGCTCGCGAGTGAGATAGATCGCATCGGCGGACTGGATCTCCCGCTTGATGACGCCCAACTCGTGGCTGATCCAGAAGACTAGCGTCCGCTCAGACTCCTTGAGATTCGTCTCTTCAAAGCTGAGTTTTACGGAGACTCTGGTGGCTTTCCCACCGAGGGCCAGATTGAGCTTTTCTGGGCTGACGTTGATGACTCCCGCAGCCTTCACGCTTGTCGAACCCACGTTCCACGTGCCGTTCCAAGTGCGCTCCTCTTCAGGATCCTGGGGATAGCGCAGCAGGGTAATGGCTGGTTTGAATGTCCCGCCCGTCTCAGTGCCGATGAACCGGAATCCATGCTTGTCGTGGGTGTAGTGCTCGGTGTCGTACGGGGACCCGAGCATCTCGATTCGGAGTTCGAATTTCTCGTCTTTCGATTCCGTTGAGATCGTGATGGGAAGATGAGATCCCTCAACAATTAAGCTGCCGTCCGTGTAGGGGCTTGCGGTGGCTTGGATGTCGCCAAATCTGTACGCGTCTGGTCCGGAGCTGTGTGTGGGCCCCGAATCCGGGCTGTCACAGGCCGCGCCGAGGACAACCCCAATCCCTGCGAACACGATCACGAGGGGAATCAAGCTTCTCGAGGGGTGCTTCATGATGATTCTCCCCCGCGATCGAACGAGATGATCTTGCGTGAAGTCTCCCGCTTCTTGCCGCTCGCTTCCATCGTGTGTTTCCATTCAATAAGGCCGAACCCTTCGGCATAGATGAAGGTCTGCGTGAGCATCAGCCCTCTCTCATGTGACTTCTCGCCGGGAGGCCGGCTGGTAAAAGTAACGATGAGCGTCTTTACTTCGTCGCCGAGAACTTCTCGAGTTTCGCCCCAGGCCGACTTGGCCTCAATCAGGCCTTTCATCTCCTGCTCGCCTTCAAAACGGATGCCGTCGGCGGTCCAGATGGCGGGCAGAACGTCCGGCTCCAGCCCGAGCGTGAACGGGTCCTTGAGCGGCTTGTCCTTGTCGTAGGCTTCAATCAAAAACTCGCCTTCATTGTCAGACGCAAAAAACGTCATCGATCCGTGTTCTGGGATCTTTGTGGTGACGGGGAAGGCGAGTCGGTCGTTCAGTTCGATCGGCTCTCCGACCGTCCGAACGACCGGCATGGTCATGAAACCCTGCTTGTGCTCAAATACCGTCACGGAGCCTGCTGGAGGCAGGAAGATGCTGCTTGCCGGCGCAAGCAGCGCCACTGCTGCTAGGCCGGCAGTCATTAGGCTGCACCTACTTCTGAATTGGCCGCGTCGACAGACTCGATCCTGTTGATCTCCATGGAGACCGTGAGGGATTTACCGGTTGAATCCGTTGAGACCATGGACATGCGAACGAGGCCGACGTCCTTGACCACCCAATACGTCTGTTCAACGACCGAAGACTCCACCGAGCCGGAATCGAATGTTCGAGACACATCGCCGCTGGCGGTGAATTTCAAGGCCTCGAGTTCGCCTAGTGCCGTCGAGACAGTCTCCTCTCCCTCGACCTTGGTTTTCATGTTCGTAAAACTGAGCACCGAACCGGGCTGAGGCAGCGTGAGATCTGAAGTCCATTCGTATCCAGCCTCAGGAGTCGCCGGCATGACAAGAACGGGCTGCTCCAAGTCAGCACCGAGCATTGAAATCACGTAGATGCCATCTTTGCGAACCTCGTGCACCTCAGTACCGAGAGCCTTCATCGCTCCCGCTCTGCGGATTTCGTAGGTTGCCGTGTCGCCCGTAGCGGACTGAAGAACCGATGCCATGGAGCCCTCCTCCGGATCAGTGCCTTCAAGCTGTGTGTAGTCGTAAAACAGATCATCTGTCAGACCGAGCCCAAAGTATCGCCAGCCGTCGTGCTTGAGGCTGTCCGGCATAACCGGTGCAGCCGCTACCGGGGTTGGGTCTGTCGTGCCGTTGTCGTCAACTACCGGGTCTGGCTTGTTGTCGCAGCCTGCCAACATGGCGGCCGCCGCAATCATGATCAAGATGTTCGTTTTCATTCTTCTGCCTAATCCAACCTGTTCTCTTTATCTGACGCCTTCGCGCGTCTCTCGTGCTGCCGTGTGATCATCGGGCGCTGTCATTCAGCACTGAACGAAGGGCGGATCTGAACGATTCTGCCCTTATGAGTATCACTTGCAGGCTTCGCTGGGTGCCCCAATTCTGACTCATCAGGCCCGTTAGCGGCGGCTCTTAGCCTACTCAAGACTGCTGAGTATGCTCTCTGATCTTCTCGACAGCGTCTTCCGCAACCGTCTCATCCTGCAGCCGTGTGATCCGGATAGTCTTCTCCGCAAGCTCAGATCGGAAGATGGGAGCCTGGACTGCGACGCCGTCCACGATGAACATCACCTGGAACCAGCTCTGAGATTTCTGGCCGAGATATCGGGCGAGCCAGTTCTGCTTCATGATCTCGTGGCTGTACTTCCAGAGCCGCATCCGACCCTCTTCGGTCAGCTCCATGGTGATGTTGTAAAACGTCTTCTTGCCCTCGGTGTGAGAGTCCTTCTTGACTGAAACGATGTGATCCTCGGTCAGGATGACCTTCGCGCTCTTGAGGATTCGCTCCGGCTGCTCGGCGAGATTTTTGAGCCTGTTCTCGGAGAAGTGGTCATTGATCGCACGCTGTATGTTCTGGCCGGAAGTCGGGTTGTCCCAGATCGGTCGAGCGGCCTCCTGGTACATGCCGACGATCGCCTCCTGCGAGTATTCAAACTTCTTGTCCAGCTCGGCCTCAAATCGCTTCGCGAAGCTTGCCTGGAAGGGCTGCCGAACTTTGCCGTAGAGAGTCGTTGGTTCTCCAGCGATGTTGACCTCAACCGGAACGCTCGATTTGATGCCGATGCCGTAGTAGATCGCGTCGGTGTTGATGGTGTGCAGTGGCACGCCTTCAACGGTCACGTTTAGCATCTGCTCCAGCCTGTCCTGCAGATCGGGGTCTTCGCCGGAGAGAGCCTTCATAAGGTCTTCCTGTTCCCACTGCAGCTCTTCGGGCGGCAGTTCAGATGGATCGAGCCTGTTCATCCACTCGATGAGGATGCCGAGGTCCTTCTCATTGCCTTGGAGGGCGCCGAGCATTTCACGAATCCTGATCCTCCTCATTGAGGAGGCCGAGGGATCACCAGGGCCGAGCCCGCCACCCTCTGTCTCTGCCAGGGAAGCGACTCGGTTGACGATGAGGATGCGATAGCCTTGACCGGGTTTGATCGCGATGAGATTGACTCTTCCCGGCTTGATTTCAGTGAGAGTGAAATTCTTCAGTCGCTGCTCGGAGTAGATGCTCCAAGCGGAGAAGACTGCTGCGAGGCTGAGGACCCCTACGGCTGCGACTTTCCAAGATGAACGGATTTTCATGACTGAAGATGCCTGCCTTTGGCTGGCTGGTTCAACATATTACCGCTGACCGATCGTTCCTCAAAAGGGCAGACGGGCAGTTTGGAGGGGTACGATCAGCCTCATGCTTGGGGCAGAGGTTGCCGCGAAGATTCGCGAGCAGATGCGCAAGGCGATCGTTGGACAAGATACGGCCATTGACTATGTCATCGCCGCGCTGTATGCCGACGGACATGTCCTTTTGGAGAGCCCTCCTGGGCTGGCGAAAACACTCATAGTTCGGACCCTGGCCAAAGCGGTCAGCGCCGACTTTTGCAGAATCCAGTTCACGCCTGACCTCATGCCGAGCGACGTGATCGGCACAAACATCTTCGACCCTAAAACTGCCGACTTCAAACTGCGCAAAGGGCCGATCTTCTCGCAGATCATTCTCGCTGACGAAATTAACCGGACCCCGCCCAAGACACAGGCTGCACTGCTGGAGGCGATGGAAGAGCGCCAGGCCACGATCGACGGTGTCCGGCTGGTCTTGCCGTTCCCCTTCTTAGTGTTTGCCACTCAGAACCCGATCGAGTTTGAAGGCACCTATCCGCTCCCTGAAGCCCAGCAGGACCGCTTCATGATGAAGATCCCGCTGCACTATCTGCAGGATGAGGATGAGATTGCCGTGCTGGCCAAGCATCACAGAGGCTTCCGGTCGCAGCACCTTGACGCAGCCGGAATTGAGCCGGTGCTGACGATGGATCAGCTGAAGGCGGTCAGAGAAGAGTGTGATGCAGTCGCAGTCGACGAGAAGATCCTGCGCTACATCTATGAAATCGTCTCTGCCACGCGAGCGAGCAGAGACATCCTAGTCGGCGGATCGCCGCGTGCAGGCATCGCTCTGCTGGCCTGCTCAAAAGCACTTGCCGCAATGCGCGACCGCAATTTTGTAATCCCAGACGACGTGAAGGAACTGGCGATTCCGGTTCTAGGCCACAGGGTCATTCTGAGACCGGAAGCTGAGATTGAAGGTCTCAGGGTGGAGCAGGTGCTGTCAACCCTGATCGATCACCAGCAAGTCCCCCGATGAGTGCGCGCGTCCTATTCTTGACTCGTCAAAAGCGAGGCGACATGATCGCCTATGCAGAGTCTCTTGCAGAGAGTCTCGAAAACCACGGTGTCGAAGTTGTCATAGACGAATGCTCAGCTTGGATTCCTGACAAGACCGGATGGGCCGCAGACCGTCAAGTTTCAAAGAAGCTGAACCGAGCGATTCAGGGTTTCGATGTGGTCCACGCCTGGGGGATGAGGTCGGCCTGGGCCTGCAGCGAGGCGCTTTACGTCCGGTTTCCGTGGGTCTACTCGGCGTACGATTTGCCGAAGACGAAACACCCGCAGCTCGTGGACAGGCTCAATGCAGCCCGGCGCGGAATCTGCTCCAGCCGAGCAGTTATGAAGGAGCTTAAGAGTGCGGATGTCCTCAGCCTTGAGGTTCAGCTGCCGTGCCTCGGCCTCGATCTTGAGCCAGAAGGCAAGGGCCCTGCCCGGGCGAGGCTTGACCTTCCTTCAGAAGCACCGATCTTCCTCTGTAGGCCAGCTGAAGTCGAGGGGAACGGGATTGAGGCTCTCCTGCACGCCTTTGAGTCCATCAGGGCTGTCGACTCAGAAGCTGTACTCCTGATAGCACCGGCTGCGGAACCCCCGGCCTCCTGGGGGCTGGATCATGCTGAAGGAGTGAGAGTGGTTCCGGTCGGCGAGCGGCTCGATGGCTGGGTGGCAGCTTCGGATGCCGTAGTTGTTCCGGATCGGAATGTTGGCTTCAGCCGGTTCGCTGCCACGTCGATGCGACTCGGTCGGCCAGTGCTTATGCGCAGGGACGGAGGTCTTTCTGAAATGGCGGTAGATGGCCATTCTGGGTTCTTTTTCGAGGGGGACGATACGCTTGCCGACAAGCTTGGTGAAGTTCTGGAGTCGCCAACAGTTGCCGATGCGGTTGGCCGCTCAGCAAGAATCAGGGCGCTCGATCGCTATGATCCGGACGAAGCTGGCAGGCGGATGGCCGAGCTCTATCGAGACTTGCTGGCCTGAACTTCTTCGAGGATTGGGATAACCTCTGCTTGGATGCGACTCCACTCCGGCTCGTAGTGAGATTGAACTCCAGCGTAGAAGGAGTCAGCCGTCAACATCATCTGCACGCTGAATCCGAGTCCGACGGTCAATAGAATGAGCTGCATTCCGGAGACCGCTTGCTGTCTCTCAGCAGTTCGAGAAGCTATGGCTGCAAGGCCCAAGAATCCTGCTGAAGCACAGACAAGTGCTGGCATTAGGGCCGGTGGAGATGCCCAGTGCCAAAGGTGAGCTGCCGCCCCGGCAGATGCTATGAGACCGGCTGAGACGATGGCAAGAATTCCAAGGGCTAATCGCCCGCGATGTTCAACCTTTTCAAGCCAGATGCTGAGAAGGCAGACCACAACAGCCGTGAACCCAGACCAGGCCGCCAGTTTGGGCACGAGCCCGTACGCGTCAAGGGCTAGAGCGCCAGCTGCAGCGCAGGCGACGATAATTGACGCAGGCAGCACTGGAAGGCGTGCCCCTTTAGTCTCTGGAATAGCCAACATCGTCACGACCGCTGCTGCAAGGACGCCGCCGAATACTAATGCGTTGAATGATCCTTCTGTAACAGCAGCGAGGAGAGCAATTGGCAGAGAAGAGATCGGCCCACACCAGGCGCATGGCTTTGTCAGGCGGAGTCTTCGACCCAGAAGCCCAGCCAAAGGCAAGATCAAGCCAAGCAGCACGAAAAGGGTGGTGCGTTTCAGAGGAAAGGATCGATTCACCGTCCGTACATCCGGATTGGCATCCATCCAGCTGTCGGTGGCTGACCATGTGATGCCGATCGCTCTGTTCATCGCCTCAAGGATTTGTATCGTATGTTCACTGAACAGGCTCCTGGGAACATCATCGTCATGGATGTATGCATCATCAATCCCTCTGGCATCCGCAACTCCTCGGGCCGCAAAGTCCGTGACTACGCCCATCATCGCTTCATTGAATGACTCTGCAGAGATCCTGGCCACCAATCCGCACTCTGCAGCGGCTTCTCTGATCGCCTCATGCTCTTCGATCGGGCGTGTGTAGAGCAGGCTTCTAACGAGATCGCGGTAAGCAACTGCGTGGAAGTTGAATGTGTTAACTGCAACTGTGTAGTTGATTCCTGGCCCGAGGTCGCCGGCGGTGCGGGTGAGCCACTCCTTCGCCATCTTCTCTTCGTATTCTTGGCCTTGCCTGAGCCTAGGTGCCTTGGCAGCCTCCTTGAGACGCGCTACAGCCTCGTCCGCGTCTCCTAAGGCCATGGTGAGAGTGGCCGCCGATAGATTCCAGAATCCGTCGTCAGGTTGAACCGATTGCCCTAGAAGAGCCCACTCAAGCCCCGCTTCTAACCGTGCTCTGACCGGACCCTCTTCAAGTGTTCGGTCATTAGGGAAGAGATAGAACTCACCCACGTTCTCTGTTTCAATGAACAGCGACGTCAGGCTGGACTTGACAGCAGCTGCCAGCATCTCCCAATCACCGTTCTCCGTGGCGTAGTCCGCGAGATCCTGGTCAGCAGCTAGGCTTCTGTCTTGAAATGCTGCCGAATAGAGGCGGACCCTTTCATCATCAGGCACGTTCAGCCGTCTGGGGCCAGGCTCCCATGGCTTGTAGCTGCCGGGCCCAGGCTTCTCATAGACCGAAACAACACCGCTGGCATCCGCCCAGATCCTGCGCCAGATCCACTGGGTCCGGGGCAAGAATAGGCTGGCAGCAAGGCATCCGAGGAACGCGAAGAGCGTCCATCGATAGAACTTCACCGGCCCTTCACCTACTCACCGATGCGACTCTGTGCGGACTGCACCGCAGGTGAATCGATCATCATCGGCGGTGCATTTGGATCTTCTCGTGCGGTCAGCATCGCGATGGCCGCGATGATGCCTGCGCCAACCAGACTAAACAGAAGAATCTCGTAGACTCGCTTTGGTCTCGATATCTTGAGGACACGGTCTTTAAGATCGGGCGCCCAGTCATCCTTGGCGGCCTCCGTATGCAGTTTGTCGAAATAGGTGTCCAGCACCTGATTCGCTCGAGTATTGCTTTTGCTCATTTATCTCCCTGCTCCCAGTAAGTCTGGAACGCAATTCTTGCGCGATACAGTCTGGAGGCGGCTGTGCCTGATGGAATATCGAGCGCTTCCCCGATCTCGTCCATCGTCATGCCCTCGCTCTCTGCCAGGATGAGCACAATTCTTCGCTCAGCCGGGATTCGATTCAGGGCAGCCTGAACCAGCGCTGTCTCATCTGCCGATCCCTTGTCGGGAATGCTCTCTGAGAGTTCATCCGTATCAGGATATCTCCGGACTTCTGTCCAGGCCTGCCTGACAGCAATGACGCGCACCCATGCGGCCTCTTTCTCGTCATCTCGCACATCTGTTCTGTTGATCCAGGCCTTGATGAGAGCCTCTTGGGCTGCATCTTCAGCCCGCTCTCGGTGACCGATAATCGACAGACAGACTTTGAGAACTCGCTCTTTGTGGGACGCAAGGAACAGCTCA
Source organism: Fimbriimonadia bacterium (assembly GCA_029824475.1). Classification (GTDB taxonomy): domain Bacteria; phylum Armatimonadota; class Fimbriimonadia; order Fimbriimonadales; family Fimbriimonadaceae; genus JALGXY01. Next base: position 12,803 of record JALGYA010000024.1, read on the forward strand.
GCCTCTGCCGTTGAGGCAGAAGCCAAACCTGATGCAGCCCATGAACGCAGGTTCTCCATACTTCTATAGAGTCGCCAACAGGGGCGATTCCTTCCCACTATTTTGACTCATCCCAAAAAAAGTTCAAGGCAGGCAATGCAAAAACCCCGGTTCTGCCGTGTGCAGAACCGGGGTTTTTGTGGGCTGAACTGAGCTTTAGCGGGGGATTCGACCGTTCACTGCGTCCCAGTCAATCACTTCCATGTAGGCGCTGATGTACTTGGGACGAGCTGCCTGGAAGTCGAGGTAATAGGCGTGCTCGTAAACATCGAGCCCGAGCAGGAGCGTGTGATTCCACGCGGGGAATGTGTCCTGGGAATCACCGATGTAAGTCTGCACTCGCTGCTCTGTGTGATCATAGGCAAGGAATGCCCAGCCGCGAGCGGCCATGCCGGTCGCCTTCCAGTCGTCTGCCCATCGGCCGAAGCTGCCGTAGGACTCCTTAATGAGCGCTTCGATGTCGCCGTTGGCCTCGCCGCCTTCGCCTCCAATGGAGTTGAAGTAGACGGTGTGGTTGATGTAGCCGCCGTAGGCGAAAGCGTAGTTCGTCTTGAGCGCTCTCATCTCGCTGAAAATCTGGTTCGCTTTGGTGGGGTCGGCGTCAAGGTCGGCCAACCGCTGGCGGATCTCGTTAGTCTTGTTGGCGTAGCCTTTCCAGAGACCGAGATGGGCGTCATGGGTCGCCTTTGAAATGCCGACTCGTTCAGTTGTATAAATCTTCACCGGAAGAGCTTCCGGGACTTGGACCAGCTTGGGCTGCATGAATCTATCTTGACACAGAAATCCAGATTCGCCAGCCGCGCGTCAGGTCTTCAGCAAATCGGACCATGACTTTGGAGGAAAATGCACTTGGCGCACAACTGGGAGGCTGCTTTCCATGTATCCTGTGGACATGAGGCAGGAAGTTCTCGAAGCCCTCTCCTCCAGCCCGAAGGTTGTTGAGCGCCTGCTCCGTGTATTCCCATCCGATCGTTTTGACTATCGGTATGGCGGTGCCCGTTTCAACCCTCGGGAAGTTGTTGCCAGTCTGGCTGACAACGAAGTCATCATCCTCGATCGAATCCGAATGGCGAACCTTCGCCCCGGCTCAGCTGTTGAGTCGATCGATCCGGTCGAGCGAGCCAAAGAACACCATTATTCCGATAAGGACGTCTTCCATGAAGCTGAGGTTTACGAATCTCGGCGTCAGACGACGGTGGAATATCTGCGTGAGCTCAATGAAGATGACTGGAGCAAGACGTTCGTCCTCTCGGGCGTTCCGATAGCGATTAGTGAGTACGCCTCTCTGATCCTCTCCAATGACCTCTTCCACATGGATCAGATGTCATTGCACGTCGCGACTGAAGCGGCGACGATCTCGTAGCAGTCTTCTGCACGAGTGGTTCGGGAAGGGCTCCGGCATCAAGCCGGAGCCCTTCTTGGCGTCTAATCGCGACAGAAGTCGTGCTGGGCGCGTATCATTGGCAGAGCCATGCGTATTTTCTGGACAGTCATTGTCGCTGCCCTGCTGCTTTCGGGTTGTGGAAAGGGAGCGGAGGAGGCCTCACCCAGTGACTCTTCCTTCAAAGTCGCACTGTTGACGCCAGGTCCGGTGAACGATGCTGGCTGGAGTGCTCTGGCCTACCGCGGCCTCCAGGCTTTGGAGACCGACCTCGGTGCAGAGATCAACAACGAGGTAGTCAAAGACGCCCAGATAAGAGACTCCATGCGCAGCTACGCTCAGGATGGATACGACCTGGTGATCGGGCACGGCTACGAATACAACGCACCGGCCGTTGAAGTGGCTGGTGATTTCCCTGATACGGTTTTTGTGTCGACGTCAGGTGGTGCAACTGCAGCGAATGCTGGTTCCGTCAGGTTCAAGCTTGAAGAAGGTTTTTTTGTTGCCGGCGCAGTTGCCGCGATGATGTCTGAAACCGGAGTCGTTGGCATGATTGGCGGGCCGGATGTGCCAAGCATCAAGTCGACGTTTAAGGCGTTCGCTGCCGGGGCACGCTATGTCAACGCAGATGTCGATGTCAAGGAGATATTCACCGGTAAGAACGCCGATGTCGCCGCAGCCAAACAAGCGACTTTGACCGCAATAGACCAGGGCGCGGATGTGCTAATCCATCAGGCCAACGCTGGTGCTGCCGGCTTCTTCGATGCCTGCGAAGAACGGGGCGTACTCAGCATGGGTGCAAACAGCAATCAGAACGCTGAGTCGCCTTCTGTGGCCGCCTCCGCGATCATCGTTGCGACCCCTGTTTTTCTCGAACTTGGCCGCAGGGTTAAGGCCGGCGAGTACACCGGCGAAGTGACCCGCATGGGCATGGATGTCGGTGCAATCGAGTTCGTCTTGAACCCCGCTCACGTGGACCGTCTGCCCGAAGATGGAGCCACAAGGATCGAAGAGATGCAGGACCAGATCAAGTCTGGCGACCTCTCCGTCCCGATGGACGAGTTTTAGGCGGCCCGGCTTCGTGTCTCGCAGTTCTCCGATCCTTGAAGCCCGCGGCGTAAGCCGCAGCTTTGGGGCGATCCAGGCTCTCGACTCAATCGATGTCCAGATCATGCCCGGAGAGGTGCATGCGGTCCTGGGCGAGAACGGGGCGGGCAAATCGACGCTGATGAACATCTTCGGCGGATTCCTAGCCCCCGAATCTGGCGACGTTCTTGTTGATTCTGTGCCCGCACCCTCCGGCAGCCCTCGTGCCATGAGAAAGTTGGGCGTGGCACTGGTCCATCAGCACTTCATGCTGGTCCCCGAATTCACTGTTGCAGAGAACTTGGCGCTTGATCAGATGAGCGATCTGGTTGGAAGCTTGGAGATGGCTGAGCCTCTTGATAAAGCTAGAAGGCAGGCCGGTGACCTCGGCTGGGAGATCGACTTCGACGCCATGACTCGGCAGCTTCGGGTGGGTGAACAGCAGAGAGTTGAGATTCTCAAGGCACTCTGCACTGAGGCGAAGATCATCATCCTAGATGAACCGACTGCGGTGCTGTCCAAGGACGAGATATCCGAATTCGTCCGGATTGTCCGCGCACTTCGCGACTCGGGAAAGACGATCGTTCTGATCGCTCACAAGCTGAGTGAAGTCTTTGCGATGGCGGATTATGTGACCGTCTTGCGGGGTGGCCGGATCGTTCACTCTGGTCCGATCGGAGAGCAGACCGATGAGTCGCTGGCACAGGCTATGGTCGGGGATCCACCGGCGTTGGCTCAGCGGTCTCTGGTCGAAGCGGCAGGGGTTCTCCTGCGGGCTGATGAGATCGAGGTGAAGGGTGATCGTGGCAATTTAGCGGTGCGAAGCGCAAGCCTTGAAGTCCGATCTGGTGAAATCCTTGGCCTGGGAGGCGTGGATGGGAACGGTCAGATTGAGCTCGGCGAGGCACTGGCCGGAATTCGCCCAGCTTCTGGCGTGATTGAACGGCCAAAGCAGATCGCATACCTCCCACAGGATCGACATAAGGACGGACTCGTTCTTTCGATGCCACTCTGGGAGAACCTGCTGATTGGCCAGCTCGACTCAGACCTCTTTGCTTTCGGCGTGTTGAAGAGATCGGCGGCTCTTCACTGGGCTGCTGATGTGATGGATGAGTATGAGGTGAAGGCGGAGTCGGTTCATGCTCCTGCTCGGAGCCTTAGCGGAGGGAATCAGCAGAAGGTCTTGGCTGGCCGGACCCTGAGCCAGCATCCTGGCGTGATTATCGCGGTCAACCCGACTCGTGGGCTCGACGTTCGTGCGGCGGCATTCGTCCACGATCGGCTTCTGCAGGCGCGGCAAGACGGAGCCGCTGTCCTGCTGATTTCCACGGACTGGGATGAGCTCGCGGCCTTGGCTGACCGGACTCTCTTCATGTCTCGCGGAAAACTACAGCAGGAGCTGCTGGGGGATGGGAAGTGAAGGAGGCGCTGCTCGTCCTGGCGGCCGGAGCAGGACTCGCACTGTTGCTGGTGCTCACTTTAGCGGCGTTCGGCCAGGATGTCGGCACGTCCCTGCGCCTCCTGGCGGATGGCGCGTTCGGCGACAAGTATGGAATCGGGCGAACAGCTGTCAGGGCTTGTCCTCTGATCCTATGCGCCCTCGGCCTGACCGTTGCCTGGCGCGCAGGGATGTATAACATCGGCGGGGAAGGGCAGTACCTCACGGGGGCCGTTGCAGGTGGATTCATCTATCAGGTTGTGTCTGGTGTCGGGCCGGTTGTGTTTCATGTGGTTGGTCTGCTTGGGGCTGCTGCAGCCGGTGCGGGGCTGGCGTGGTTCGCAGGATGGCTGGAGGTGAAGAGGGGCGTTCAGGTTGTGATCAGCACGATCCTGATGAACTTCATCGTGCTCAAACTGGTGGAGTGGCTGGTGCGTGGACCGCTCCAGGAACCGAACGGACTGCTGCCCACTTCAGAGCGACTGAGCCGGGAGATGATGCTCGCACGCCCGGACCCTCAGACTGATTTCCATATCGGAATCTGGGTGGTGCCGATTGCGATTCTGGCCACTTGGTTTTGGCTCTATCGGACCCGCGCGGGATTCCTGAATCGGGCTGTTGGCGAGAACCAGCACGCGGTGCGAGCCGCCGGGCAGAAGCCCGCGCACTTGAGACTGCGAGCAATGATGATCTCCGGCGCGCTTTGTGGCCTGGCTGGGGGGATCGACTACATGGGCTGGGCAGGGCAGATATCGGATGGCTTTTCCCAGGAATGGGGGTTCATTGCGATTCCGGTTGCTCTGCTTGGTGCCCTCAATCCATTCGGCGTGGCAGCTGCGGGCGTCTACTTCGCGGCCCTGTTCGCCGGCAGCAAGGAGCTTGAGCGGTTTAGCCAGCTCGACAGCTCCGTTGTACTGGTTGTCCAGGCTGCTGCTGTGCTCGGAATCGTCTGGGCTGCATCTTGGATGAAAAACCGCCAGCAGGGAGGATCTGAATGACCTGGATCCTAGTGATCATCGGCATTTTCCGATTCGCGGCTCCCGTTGCGTTTGCAGCGATCGGTGAGACGATCAGCGAGAAGTCGGGGCTGATCAACATCGGCATTGAAGGGATCATGATGATGGCTGCGTTCACGGCGGCTCTGGTCTCCGAAGTGACTGGCTCACCGTGGCTGGGCTTGGCTGCAGGGGCTGGAGGTGGGCTGGTTATGGGCGATATTCAGTCTGGATTCGTCATTAGGCTGGCGGCTGACCAGATTGTGGTGGGCATGGGGCTTAACCTTCTTGGCATCGGCCTGTCCCGCACCTTGTACCGGATCAGATGGGGCGGCGCAGATGCCATCGTTCAGGTTCCCGAGCTGCCCGATTTCGGCGGCTGGGCGGACCCCGTTGTGCTGACGCTGCCGTTCGTCGCATGGGGCGCACATTGGCTGATCTTCAAGTCTCGATGGGGCTTGGCGGCAAGGGCTGCGGGCGAGTATCCGGAGGCAGCGGAGTCGGCCGGATTCTCCGTGCAGATGATCCGATTCAAGGCGCATCTTCTCGGCGCCCTGCTGGCAGGGGTGGGTGGTGCGTATCTGTCACTGGGGATTTCCGGGTCGTTCTCTGAGGAGCTGACAGCAGGACGAGGTTTCGTGGCCATCGCTCTGGTAACGTTTGGGCGATGGAAGCCGATGGGTGTTCTCGGTGCCGCTTTATTGATCGGCGCGGCGGAGCAGCTGCAGTTCTGGCTTCAAGGCCTCGGGCTTGGTGTGCCGCACCAGCTTTTCGGAGCCCTGCCTTATGTTCTGGCTCTAGCCGTCCTTGCGGCGAGTGTTCAGAGGACCCGTGCGCCGCAGGCGCTCGCGCAGCCGTATATCAAAGTGAAATGACATGGGCAGAGTGATTCTGGACCGGCAGACGAGCTTCTCAAGCGGCCACCGCTATTGGGATCCGGCGCTTTCAGACGCTGAAAACCGCGCGCTCTATGGCCGATGGGCGTCGCAGTTCAATCACGGACACAACTATGTTCTGAGAGCGGCAGTCGCAGGAGAGGTCGACTACAAAACCGGAATGGTCGTCAACATCAAGGACATCGACGCCATCCTGATTGAGAGGATCAGGGTTCGTTTCGACCAGAAGTCTATCAACGACGAAGTGCCTGAGCTGGCAGGCAAGACACCCTGCCTCGAAAACCTGCTGGCGCATTTTGCAGATGTCCTCACAGAACTCCCCGCAGGGGCAGAACTCACCAGCCTCAAGCTCGAAGAGACGCCGCTGCTGTATGGCGAATGGCACAAGGAAACAGACATGACCACATTGACAAGAATCTACGAATTTGCCGCCTCACACAGGCTGCATTCCGACGCGCTGAGCGCGGCAGAAAACGAGGAGCTGTTTTCCAAATGCTGGAATCCCGAAGGGCATGGCCACAACTATCTCCTAGAGGTGACCGTCAGCGGTCGGCCCGATGAGAGAACCGGAATGATCACATCAATTGACGATCTCGATAAACGAGTCCACGAGCTAGTTGTGGATAGGTACGATCATAAAAACTTGAACAGAGACGTGCCAGAACTAGTTGGCAAGGTCCCGACAAGTGAGGTGGTCTCGGAGGAGATATTCGCTCAGTTGGATGGAAATCTGCCAGCCCAGTTAGAGCGTGTGCGGCTGCATGAGACGGCAAGAAGTTCATTCGAGGTGGTTCGATAATGTCAAGACAGATTTTCATCACAGGTGCCTCTAGCGGCTTTGGGTGGCAGCTGGCGCTCGACTGCGCCGAGGCTGGCGCGGGCGACCTGGTTCTGACCGCCAGAAGAGAAGAGAGACTGAAAGAATTGGCAGCCCTGTGCCAAGACCTGGGAGCAAAGGCCACAGTTGTGGCTGGTGACATTTCCGATGACTCGACCCAAGCAGCCCTCGCCGGCGGCATTGACGCTGGCGCGGACGAAATCGTCTTGGTCAACAATGCCGGCATCGTGGGATACGGTCTTATGGGGGAGCATTCTTCAGAGGCGATCAAGCAGACA